>NZ_JARHXC010000244.1:0-9802 GCF_029222405.1 Microbacterium sp. Kw_RZR3
GGACCACCCCACGACAAGGTTCCTGAGCTCGTCGAAGGGACCGGGGCCCCCGCGTCAGTTCGCGGCGACCACCGTCAGGATGCCGTCGCCGTACGCCTCGCGCTTCTTGGCGCCGATGCCGGTGATGCCGTCGAGGTCGCCGATCGACGCGGGGCGCGCGGCGGCGATGGCCCGGAGCGTGGCGTCGCCGAAGACGATGTACGCCGGAACGCCCTGTTCGCGGGCCTTCTCGGCGCGCCACGCGCGCAGGGCCTCGAAGAGGCCGCGGTCGTCGGGGGCCACGTCGTCGGCGCCCGAGGTCCGCGGGCGCGAGGAGCCCCCGCCGCTGCGACCCAGGACGTCGCGGCGGAGCGGCACCGGGGTCTCCCCGCGCAGCACGCCCGCCGACGCCTCGCTCAGCGCGAGGGTGCCGTAGTCGCCCTGTGCGACGATGATTCCCCGGGCGAGCAGCTGACGGATGACACTTCGCCAGTCCTGATCGGAGAGGTCGGCGCCGAGCCCGTAGGTGCTGAGCCGATCGTGCCCCTGCTGGGAGATGCGCTCGGTCTTCGCGCCGCGGAGGATGTCGATCAGGTGCCCCGCTCCGAACGCCTGACCGCGCTCGCGCTGTAGGCGAACGATGGTCGACAGCAGCTTCTGCGCGGCGATCAGACCGTCCCACGTGTCGGGCGGGGTGAGGCACGTGTCGCAGTTGCCGCACGGTTCGGACTTCTGCCCGAAGTAGTCGAGGAGGTTCTGGCGGCGGCATCCGACCGTCTCGCACAGGGCGAGCATGGCGTCGAGGTGCTGGCCGAGTCGCATCTTGTAGGAGCGATCGCCCGGTGACTGGTCGATCATGCGGCGCTGCTGCACCACGTCGCCGAGGCCGTAGGCCATCCACACGACCGAGGGGTCGCCGTCGCGGCCGGCGCGGCCGGTCTCTTGGTAGTAGCCCTCGACCGACTTGGGCAGGTCGATGTGGGCGACGAAGCGCACGTCGGGCTTGTCGATGCCCATGCCGAACGCGATCGTCGCGACCATGATCACCCCGTCTTCGCGCAAGAACCGGGACTGGTTCGCGGCGCGCACGGAGGCGTGGAGACCCGCGTGATACGGCAGGGCGTCGAGCCCCTGCGTCGAGAGATAGGTCGCCGTCTGCTCGACGCTCTTGCGGCTCAGTGCGTAGACGATGCCCGCAGAGCCCTCGGGCTGACTCTTGATGAACTGCACGAGCTGGCGCCGGGGATCGACCTTGGCGTCGATGCGGTACTGGATGTTGGGCCGATCGAAGCTCGCGACGAAGCCGCGGGCGTCGCGCAGCCGCAGCCGTTCGACGATCTCTTGCGCGGTGGCCGGGGTCGCCGTGGCCGTGAGCGCCATGCGCGGCACCCCGGGGAAGCGGTCGGCCAGATCGCCGAGCGCGAGGTAGTCGGGACGGAAGTCGTGACCCCACTGCGACACGCAGTGCGCTTCGTCGATCGCGATCACGCTCAGACGACCGCGCGAGAGCAACCCGAGCGTCTGAGCGCCGTTCAGTCGCTCGGGGGCGACGTAGAGCAGGTCGAGCTCGCCCGCGAGGTACGCCTGCTCGACCGCCTGGCGCTCGGCCGGGGCCTGCGTCGAGTTGAGGTACCCCGCGCGCACGCCGTTGGCGATGAGCGCTTCGACCTGGTCGTGCATGAGCGCGATCAGGGGGCTGACGACGAGTCCGGTGCCCGGCCGCACGAGCGCGGGCACCTGGTACGTGACGCTCTTGCCTCCGCCGGTGGGCATGAGCACGACAGCGTCTCCCCCGTCGACGACGTGCTGCACGATGTCGGCCTGGTCGCCGCGGAAGGCGTCGTACCCGTAGACCTCGTGAAGGACCTCGCGCGGGTCGCGACCGGTGAAGTCGCGCACCGCCGGGAGTTCGCGCGCGGTGCCGGTCGCGGCCGCGGCGCGCGCGAAGGCGGAGGTGGGGTCGACGGGCGGCGGCGGAGCGTCGAGGTCGTCAGGCGGGGCGAAGAGATCGGGGTCCCAGTCGACGTCGGCGTAGGGGTCGTCATACCCGCCGAACGGCTCGGGCGGCGCGTCGGCGTAGGGCTCGGGGGCGGCGCCGGAAGAAGTCACCCGTCCACGGTAACCCGGGGCACCGACACCCGCGCGGGCCCGTCCGGGTATCTGTGGAGGGAGCCTCAGGAATCCGGGGTGTGCAGACGTGCCAGGTAGCGTTCGACGCGGAACGGAACCCCCGCGCGATCGCTCAGCGACACCGCCACGATCACGGCGGTGGTCAACGGGATCGTCCAGGCCGCAGGCTGAGCGAGGACGGCGCCCCAGCCCCCGGCATCCGGGATCATCCCTCCGGCCACGAACGCCGCGCCGCACGCGACCGCGCCCACCACCATGCCCGCGACCGCGCCCCGCGCCGTCAGACGCGGCCACCAGACCCCGAGAAGGAGAACGGGCGAGAGCGTGGACGCCGCGAACACGAACACCGCGCCGACACTCGACACGAGACCCGCGGGTTCGGTCAGCAACGCGACCGCGAGGGGCACCACCGTGCACAGCACCGCCGACAGACGGAACGAACGGACGCTGCCGCCGAACACGTCCTGGCTGACGACGCCCGCGAGCGAGACGACCAGACCCGACGAGGTCGCGAGGAAGGCGGCGAAGGCTCCCGCGACGATGAGCGCCGTGAGCAGCTCGCCCACCACGCCGGGGAGGAGGCGCGAAGGCAGCGCGAGGACGACCGTGTCGGCGAGACCGCGCACCGCCAGATCGGGTGCCACCACCCGCGCGATGAGTCCCATCGTCGACGACACGGCGTAGAACGCGCCGATGAGCACGATGACGACGACGGTCGTGCGTCGGGCCGACCCGCCGTTCGGGCTCGTGTAGAAGCGCACGAGCACGTGCGGGAGCCCGATCGTCCCGAGCAGGAGGGCGAGCAGCAGCGACACCGTCGCGTAGGTGTCGACGGCACCGGGACCGTAGTCGGCGGGGAAGATCACTGCCGGATCGAGGTCGCGCCCGCCCTGCGACAGCACGACGAGGAGGAACACCGCGGGCACGAGCAGCGCGGTGAGCTTGAGCCAGTACTGGAAGGCCTGGACGGCGGTGATCGCCCGCATGCCTCCCGCGGCGACGATCCCGGCGACGAGGGTGGCCACGACCACGGCACCGGTCCAGTCGGGCACGTCGGCCACCACCCCGAGAGCCAGGCTCGCTCCGTGCAGCTGCGGCACGATGTACAACCAGCCGATCATCAGCACGACGACACTCGTGATCCGCCGGGCCGCGCGCGATTCGAGCCGCGCCTCGACGAAGTCGGGGATCGTGTACGCGCCGCTGCGCCGGAGCGGCGCGGCGACGAAAAGCAGGACGAGCAGATACCCGGCCGCGTACCCGATCGGGAACCAGAACCCCTCGGAGCCCGAGAGCAGCACCAGGCCCGCGAGCCCCAGGAACGTGCCGGCCGAGAGGTACTCGCCGCTGATCGCGGAGGCATTCCACACGCTTCCGACGCTGCGCGACGCAACGAAGAAGTCTCCCGTCGTGCGCGACAGGCGCACGCCCGAGAAGCCCAGCACCGCGGTGACGACGATCAGCAGCCCCACCGCGGCGAGATCGAACACCGGGTTCACGCGTCGGATCCGGGGTCGGCGAGATGGCGATAGCGCCGTTCGTTGCGCGCCGCCGCGCGGACGAAGATGAGCGCGAAGACGAGGATCAGCGGATAGAAGCCGTACGCCTGCGCGAGCCACGACAGGGGCACGCCGAACAGCACGGGGTCACCCAGCGCGGGGAGCGCCGCGATCGCCACCGCGAATGCCCCCGCGACGACGAGGAACGCGGCGACGCAGCCGATCGCGAGCCGTAGCTGCGCCCGCACGAGCCCCCGGGAGAACACGTCGTCGGCCTCGTCAGGGGCGTGTCCCGGCAGCGCGAAGCCGCGCGTCGCCGGGCGCGGCACCCGAGCGGATCCGGATGCCGTGACCCGGACGCGCGGAAGGCGCGGCGTCTCTTCGGTCATGGCCTCCCATCGTGGCATCCGGGGCGGTCGGCGTCGATGCGCGTCCTCCCGTTCTCACACCTCGCGGGACAGCGGGACCGGGGGCGTCGCGGCGGCGGGGTCGAGGTCGACGCGACGGGCGCGGCATCCGGTGCACCGCACGTAGCGCACGCGCCCCTCGCTCGTCGCGTGCACCGATTCGGTGACCCACGCGTGTTCGTGGACGGATGCCGTGACGGGAAGCGAGAGGGTGTCGGGGGCGCTCATGGAGCCAGCGTGCTGTAATGCCCTTATGCATCTCAACCCTTACGGCGAGTACGCGGTCCTGCTCGCCGCGTCGCTCGCGAACGACTGGCCCGCCGACCGCGACGGCGTGGAGGAGAGGGCGAGGGATCTGGGCATGTCGATGGAGTTCCCCGTCGGCACCGACGATCACGAGCGCACGCGCGAGGTCATCGACGCGTGGTTGCGGGTCGTCGATGAGCCCGATCACGACGCCCGCGCCGCTCTGCTCAACGCCCAGATGGCCGAGGTCACGGCCTACCCCCGGCTCACCAACCACAACGGCGAAGGCTGGCACCTGCACTACCGCGACGAGAACGACGCCCTTCCGCGCGTGCTCGCCGCGGTCATCTCGGTCGGCACCGCGCTGCACCTCGTCACGCGCGGGCAGGATCGCCTCGGCCGCTGCGCGGCGGAGCCCTGCGTCAACGTCGTCGTCGACGTCACGCGCAACGGACGTCAGCGGTACTGCTCGGTGCGCTGCGCGAATCGCGCGGCCGTGCGCCGGCACCGCGCGCGGGGGTAGGAGGCCGCGATGGGACTCGCGGGCCCGGCTGGCGACGCGTCAGCGGAGGAGATCCAGGGAAGGGAGGATGCCACAGCCCGCGGGCGGTCCTCCCTTCCCTGGATCCCCTCCCCGCGCCGGCACCGCCCCGCCGTCGCAGCCCCGCACCGGCCCGCGCCACGCCGACACCGCCCGGCACCGGCACGGCCCCGCGCACACCCCGCGCGGGCACAGCGCATACACCGCCCTCACCGCAGCAGAGCGTCGCGCACCGACGGGACGAGCCGCCGGCTGACCGGGAGCTCGATCTCGGCCAGGACCACCGACGGCGCCGCACCCGACAGGCGCACCTCGACGATGGCATCCCGGTGCACGAGGTACGACCGGTGCACGCGGACGAAGCCGGCGTGCGCCCAGCGATCGGCGAGATCGGACAGCGGCAGGCGCACCAGGTGGTCGCAGGTCGGGGTGTAGAGGCGCGAGTAGTCGCCACTGGCCTGGACCCAGCGGATCTCGGCACGACGAACCAGGCGCGTCGTCGACCCGATACTGACCGCGATCGTCTCGTCGTCGTCTGCGTTGGCGTCCGCGCGCGCCGCGAGGGCGCGCCCGAGCGATCGGTAGAGACGTTCGACACGGACGGGTTTCAGCACGAAGTCGACGGCCTCGACGTCGAACGCCTCGACGGCCCCGGCATCGTCGGCGGTGACGAAGACGATCGCGGGGCGCTCGCGCAGGCGCGCCAGAGCGCGAGCGAGGTCGAACCCCGAGAGCCCCGGCATGTGGATGTCGAGGAACGCCGCCGCGACGTCGACCCTGTCGAGGATGCGCAGGGCCTCGGCCCCGCTCGCCGCCGCGTGCACCTCGGCCACGCGCGGGTCGGCCGAGAGCAGCGCGACCAGCTCGGCGCGCGCCGGCGCCTCGTCGTCGGCGACCAGGACCGCGACGCTCACGGCAGCGCCGTCTCGTGTCGCGGCTGCGACTTCGGCACCCGCAGGCGCACGGCCGTTCCCGAGCCGACGTTCGTCTCGACCACGAGACCGCCGGCGGGTCCGTAGAGCTGGCGCAGTCGCGCATCGACGTTGCGCAGCCCCACGTGGGTCGACGTCGCATCGAGGTCGAGCAGGGTCGCGAGCTCCTCGGGGTCCATGCCGACCCCGTCGTCGTCGACCACGACCTCGGTGTGCGTGCCGTCGTCGATCGAGGTCACCGTGATGATCCCGCCGCGCTCCCCGGTTCGAGGCCGTGCCGCACGGCGTTCTCGACGAGGGGCTGGACGGACAGGAACGGGATGACCGTCGCGAGGGTCTCGGGAGCGATCCGCAGGCGCACCGACAGGCGGTCCCCGAACCGGGCGCGTTCGAGCTCGAGGTACGAGTGGATGCTGCGCAGCTCTTCGGCGAGCGTCGTGAACTCCCCCTGACGGCGAAACGAGTACCGCGTGAAGTCGGCGAACTCGAGGACGAGGTCGCGAGCGCGTGGCGGATCGGTCGAGATGAACGAGGCGATCGCGGTGAGCGCGTTGTAGATGAAGTGCGGACTGATCTGCGCCCGCAGGGCGCGCAGCTCCGCCTCGGCGAGCGCCGCGCGCGAGGCGTCGAGACCCGCGAGCTCGAGCTGCGCCGCGCACCACTGCGCGACATCGCCCGTCGCCCGCACGAGCGGTCCGCGCACGGGCGACGCGAAGGCGGTCACGGCGCCCCAGACGCGCCCGTCCACGACGATCGGCGCCCCCACGGCATCGCCGTCGCTCTCGGTGAACACCTGTCGGCGTCCGGTCTCGCGCACGCGCGCAGCGATGCGGCGCGCCGACGCCGTCAGCGTCTCAGGGCCGTCCAGCGCGACCCGATCCGCGGTCGCGTCGACGATCGCCACCGCGTCGGCGGCGAGGAGCGTCCTCAGATGCTTGGCCGCGCGGGCGGCATCCGGTTCTTCCCGTCCCCCGCGGAGGGCGGATGCCGCTGCGGCGGCGAGGTGCAGGGTTCGGTGCGTCGCCCGCTCGGCGTCGCTCCCCAGGTCGCGCGGCGCGAGCGCGAAGCGGCGCGCGAAGACGAGCGCGAGGGTCAGCGCCGCACCGACGACGACCCCCGCAGCCCCGGCGAGCAGCGGTGCGTCGAGCATGGTCGCAGCCTAGTCAGCAGCAGCGCGCGCCGGGATTGGCATCCTGATCCGCCGCCCGCTGCCGCCAGAACTGCCGTTCGGTCAAAGGCGACTCGCCCGGGTGGTGCACCCGGTGGTGCGCGACGTACACGTCATAGGCGCGGTCGCCCATGAGCGTCGTCACGTACCACCGGATGCCACGCGCGAGCCGCGCGAGGCGCGCCCCCACGCGGGCGAGGGCCGAACCGGATTCCGCGCGCACCAGAGCCATGACGACCTCAGTGGTGCGCCGACGCGGTCGGACGGTCGGGGTGGTCGGCCGGCAGGGCTTCCCACTCCTTCTCGATCTCGCGCTCGGGCTTCGTGGCGAGGAAGCCAGCGGGGGCGAAGCGACGGGATGCCACGGGGGCGTCCTCGAGGTCGGCACCGCCGCCGTTCCGCAGGGCCTTGATCGTCACGATGACGGCCATGACGATCACGACGATCGCGAGCGTGACGAAGATCACCGACAGCACGCCCTGCACGAACGTGTTGCGCACGACCGCTTCCATCGCCGCGACCGTCTTCGCGGTGCCGAACTCGGTCTTGCCCGCGGCCAGCGCGTCGCGGAACGCGAAGTGGTTCGCCCAGTACCCCACCGCCGGAACCGGCGAGAAGATCTTGTACATCGACGCCGTGATCGTGACGACCGCGGCGAAAGCCAGGGGCAGGGCGACGATCCACAGCCAGCGGAAGTAAGACCGGCCGCGCTTCGCGACGATCGCGAGCACCACGGCGAGCGCGATCGCCGCGAGCAGCTGGTTGGCGATGCCGAACAGCGGGAAGAACGTGTTGATGCCGCCGAGCGGATCGGTGACACCGAGGATCAGGATCGATCCCCATCCCGCGACCATGACCGCCGTGCAGATCCAGACGCCGGGGCGCCACGACAGATCCTTGAACTTCAGGAGGACGGTGCCGATCGAGTCCTGGAGCATGAAGCGGGCGACGCGGGTTCCGGCATCCACCGCCGTGAGGATGAACAGGGCCTCGAACATGATGGCGAAGTGGTACCAGAACGCCATCATCGCCTGACCGCCGAGGGCCTGCTGCATGATGTGCGCGAGGCCGAGCGCGAGGGTCGGGGCGCCGCCGGTGCGCGAGACGATCGAGGTCTCACCGACGGCCGCGGCCGTGGTCGTGAGCATGTCGGGCGTCAGATTGACGCCCGCGAGCCCCAGCCCGTTCACGAACGCGACGGCACCTTCGACCGTGCCCAGGGTGGCCGCCGGCGAGGCGTTCATCGCGAAGTAGATGCCGCGGTCGATCGAGAGGGCGGCGACGAGCGCCATGATCGCGACGAACGACTCCATGAGCATGCCGCCGTAGCCGATGAAGCGCGTCTGACGCTCCTTCTCGACGAGCTTGGGCGTCGTTCCCGAGGCGATGAGCGCGTGGAATCCACTCAACGCGCCGCACGCGATCGTGACGAAGAGGAACGGGAAGATGGGGCCGCTGAACACCGGTCCGGTCTGTCCGCCGGCGAACTCGCTGAACGCGGGCACCGAGATCTCGGGGCGCACGAGCACGATCGCCCCCGCCAGCATCACGATGACGCCGACCTTCATGAAGGTCGAGAGGTAGTCACGGGGAGCGAGGAGCAGCCACACCGGCAGCACCGCCGCGACGAAGCCGTAGATGATGATGCCCCAGGCGATGACGGAGCGGTCGAGGTGGAAGGCGGCGTATCCCCACTCGGTCGAGGCGACCCAGCCGCCGGCGATGATCGCCCCGATCAGCAGGACGAAACCGATGATCGAGATCTCGGTGATGCGACCCGGGCGGATGTAACGCAGGTAGAGACCCATGAACAGCGCGATCGGGATCGTCATCGAGACGCTGAAGACGCCCCACGGGCTCTCGCCGAGCGCGTTGACGACGACGAGCGCGAGGATCGCGACGATGATCAGCATGATCAGCAGGCTCGCGAGGATCGCGGCGGTGCCGCCGATCTTGCCCAGCTCGTCTCGCGCCATCTGCCCGATCGTGCGGCCGCCCCGGCGCATCGAGAAGAAGAGGACGAGGTAGTCCTGCACCGCGCCGGCGAGGATCACGCCGACGATGATCCAGATCGTGCCGGGGAGGTAGCCCATCTGCGCGGCGAGCACGGGCCCGACCAGGGGACCGGCGCCGGCGATCGCGGCGAAGTGGTGGCCGTAGAGCACACGACGGTCGGTGGGGACGTAGTCCTTGCCGTCCTGCTTGCGCTCGGCGGGGGTCGCTCGACGGTCGTCCGGGCGCGTGATGTAGCGCTCGATCACCTTCGAGTAGAAGCGATACCCGATGAGGTACGTGCAGACGGCGGCGAACACGAACCAGATCGCGTTCACCGTCTCTCCGCGCACGATCGCGAGCATCGTCCAGGCGAGGCCGCCCAGCAGCGCGATCGCGACCCACAGCGCGATCTTCGCGGGGGTCCATTTGCTCCGGAGCTTCTCGGGCGGAACGGCGACCGGGGGAAGGGTCGGGTCGGTGACGACGTCGTCGTCCACGGAAGCGCTCATGTTGTCTCCTGCTCGCGGCGTTGCGGACTCGCATAGTGAACCGGATGCCGCGCGCCCGAGGCCGTGGCATCCGTCGATCGTGCGGTGAACGGCGTGAACGGTGCGGTGAGCGGCAGGGCGGGGTTCTCACCCTGCGACTGTCCGGGCTCGCTGGAGGGACCGGAGGCTTCGACAAGCTCAGCCACCTCCGCCACACCGCCACACCCAGCCGCGCGACGTCCCCGAGCCTGCCGAAGGGACCGGAGGCTTCCACACGCTCAACCACCTCCGCCACACCCAACCGCGCGAGATCCCCGAGCCTGCCGAAGGGACCGGAGGCTTCGACACGCTCAGCCACCTCCGCCACACCCAACGGCGCGAGATCCCCGAGCCTGCCGAAGGGACCGGAGGCTTCCA
>NZ_JARHXC010000245.1:0-14967 GCF_029222405.1 Microbacterium sp. Kw_RZR3
GGACCGCGGACTACTGCGGGCGCACCCGGAGGTGCGTCACGCCGCCGTCGACCTCGAGGGCCGTGCCCGTGGTCGACCCCGACAGCGGGCTCGCGAGGTACAGGATCGCCCCGGCGACCTCGTCGGGCGTGACCATGCGGCCCGTCGCCTGGCGGGCGTCGAGCGCGGCACGCTCGGCGACCGGGTCGGGGAAGTTCTGCAGCATCCGCTCGACGAAGGGCGTCGACACCGTGCCGGGGCTCACGCAGTTCACCCGCACGCCCTCGCGCACATGGTCGGTCGCCATCGCGTAGGTGAGCGAGAGGATCGCTCCCTTCGAAGCGTTGTAGACGGCGCGCTGGGGGAGGCCGTTGAGCGCCCCGATCGAGCACACGTTGACGATCGACGCGTGCTCCGAGCGCTTGAGGTACGGGAGTGCTGCGGCGCACGCGCGGGCGGTGCCGCGCACGTTGATGTTCAGCACACGGTCCCAGTCGGCCTCGGTGGCCTCCTCGACGGTTCCCACGCAGCTCACACCCGCGCTGTTCACCAGCACGTCGACGCCGCCGAATCGGTCCGCGACGGCGGCCAGGGCGGCATCCACGGAGTCCCGGTCGGTGACGTCCGCCCCGAATCCGGTCAGGCCCTCGTCGAGATGATCGGTGACCAGGTCGAGCACCGCCACCCGTGCGCCCCGCGCGGCGAACGCCTGTGCCGTCGCCAGTCCGATGCCCGAGGCTCCGCCGGTCACGACGACGGACAGACCGTCGAACTCGCCGGCGCTCATGCCTGCACCATCGTCTGACGCGCGCGGCCGAGACCGTCGATCTCGAGCTCCACCACGTCGCCGGCTCGAAGATAGGGCATGTCCGGGAGCCCCATGGCCACGCCCGCGGGGGTCCCCGTGTTCACCAGGTCGCCCGGGCGCAGCACCATGAACTGCGACAGGTACCAGACGACGTACGCGACCGGGAAGATCTGCGCCGAGGTCGAGCCGTTCTGCCGTTCGACGCCGTTCACCGAGAGGCGCAGGCCGAGAGCCTGCGGGTCTTCGATGTCGGATGCCGGCACGAGTTCGGGTCCGAGGGGGTTGAATGTCTCGCAGCTCTTGCCCTTGTCCCACTGGCCGCCGCGCTCGAGCTGGAACTCGCGCTCGGAGACGTCGTGCGAGACGACGTATCCCGCCACGTGGGCGAGCGCCTCGTCGGGCGAGGAGAGGTAGCGCGCGGTCGTTCCGATCACGACCCCGAGCTCGACCTCCCAGTCGGTCTTCGTCGATCCGCGCGGGATGAGCACGTCGTCGAAGGGGCCGACGATGGTCGAGGGGTCTTTCATGAAGACGACCGGCTCGGCGGGCACCGCGGCACCTGTCTCGGCCGCGTGGTCGTGGTAGTTCAGCCCGATGCACACGATCTTGCCCGGGGCGGCGATCGGCGCTCCGACACGGAGGGCGTCGGCATCGGCGAGCGGTGTCAGCTCGCCGCGTGCGGCCGCGGCACGCGCGCGGGCCAGACCGTCGGCGGCGAGGAACGCCCCGTTGATGTCGGCGGTCAGCGGCCGCAGGTCGTACACGGCACCGTCGTGGCGCAGGACGGGGATCTCGGCGCCGGGGTCACCGAGTCGAGCGAAGGTCATGGGTTCTCCTTGGGGTGGATGGTTCAGCGGGTGACGGGGTCGGCGGATGCCGCGCCGTCGAGCTCGGATCGTCGGATGCCGCCCTGCCAGTCGCCGGGATGCAGGCAGGCGTACGCGCCGGCCAGCGATGCCGTGCGCAGGCGGGTCGCGGCGTCGCCGCCGAGGAGGCGCTCGGACAGGTATCCGGCGGCGAACGCGTCACCGGCGCCGACGGTGTCGACGGGGGTGATCGGGACGGCGGCCACGCGATGGAGGTCGCCGTCGACGACCGCGACGGCCCCGTCGCCGCCGAGGGTGACGACGGCCTCGGCGGGACCGGCCGCGGCCAGCGCGCGGGCGAGGTCTTCCGGAGCCGTGTGCGCGTGCAGCATCCGGGCTTCGTCGTCGCTCGCGAAGACGATGTCGGCGCGGGCGATCACGTGCGCGTACGCGGCGACGGCCTCGGCGTGGGCCCAGAGACGGCTGCGGTGGTTCACGGCGAACGACACCAGGGCGCCGGCTGCGCGAGCACGGTCGACCGCGACGACCACGGCGTCGCGCGCCGACTCCGAGAGGGCGAGCGTGACACCGGTCACGTGCAGGATGTCGCCGGCGGAGAGGGGAAGCCCGTCGAGGTCGGCGGCCTCGAGACGGCTCCCCGCGCTGCCGCGGCGGTAGTAGTCGACGGTCGTGGCCCCCGCGCGCGGCGTCGACTTGAGCATGAGACCGGTGGGCGCGCCGGTGTCGACCAGGGCTCGGACCTCGACGCCCTCCGAACGCAGGTCTCCCACCACGCGACGCCCCAGAGCGTCATCGCCGACGCGGCCGAGCCACGTCACGGGGATCCCGAGGCGGGCGAGTCCGATCGCGGTGTTCCCCTCGGCCCCGCCGGTCGCGACGTGCGCCTGCGACTGGTGCTCCCAGCCCCCGACACCGGCACCGAGGACGAGCCCCATGCTCTCGCCGAGCGTGACGACGCGGCTCATCGGGCGGACCGTGCGTCGTCGCGGATGCGGGCGCAGTCGGCGGCTGCCGCCGCGATCGCGTCGAAATCGCCGCGCGCGATCGCGTCGCGCGGAACCATCCAGCTGCCGCTCGCCGCGAGCACCCACGGACGACGGAGGTAGTCGCCGAGACTGTCGGGCGAGACGCCGCCGCTCGGCACGAATCGCATACCGGGGAACGGTCCGTGCAGGGCATCGAGGTAGCTCGCGCCCCCGAGGTGCCCGGCGGGGAAGACCTTCACGTCCGTGAACCCGTCGGACAGGGCCCGCTGGACCTCGGTGGGCGTGGCCACTCCCGGCACGACCGCGACGCCGCCGGCGCGCAGCCGGTCGGCGATCGCGGGGTCGTACCCCGGCGTGACGGCGAAGGTCGCGCCCGCGTCGATCGCGGCATCCGCTTGCTCCGTGGTCAGGACGGTGCCCGCGCCCGCGAGGAATCCCTCGATGCCCGCTGTCGCGGCGATCGCGGCGAGACCGGCGGGCGTGCGGAGGGTGAACTCCGCACAGCCGACGCCCCCGTCGCGGAGGGCGAGGGCCAGGTCGTACGCGCGGTCGGCGTCGTCGAGCACCACGACCGGGACGATACCGACGGTGTTGATGCGTTCGGTCAACGATCGTGAAGAGTCCGTCATCGTCCGAGCCATCCTCCATCGACCGGGAGCGTGATGCCCGACACGTAGTCCGAGGCGCGGGAGGCGAGGAACACCGTCGCCCCGGCGAGATCGGATGCCTCGCCCCAGCGCCCCGCCGGGATGCGGTCGAGGATGGCAGTCGAGCGGGCGCTGTCGGCGCGCAGGGCTTCGGTGTTGTCGGTGGCGATGTAGCCCGGCGCGATCGCATTGACGTTGACGCCCTTCGACGCCCACTCGTTCGCGAGGGCCTTCGTGAGCCCGGCGATGCCCGACTTGGCCGCCGTGTAGCCGGGGACGTTGATGCCGCCCTGGAAGCTGAGCAGCGAAGCGGTGAAGATGATCTTGCCCCGACCGCGTTCGAGCATCTGCTGCGCCACGGCCTGCGTGAGCCGGAACTGGCTGCTCAGGTTGATCTGCAGCACGCGGTCCCATGCGTCGAGAGGGTGGACGGCGGCGGGGGCGCGCTCGATCGTGCCGGCGTTGTTGACGAGGATGTCGATATGGCGTCCGGAAAGCTCCGCCGCCAGCGCGTCGACCGCCGACGGGTCGCCGAAGTCGCACGCGATTCCGGTGAAGGAGCGACCGGTGGCCGTCACCGCGCGTTCGATCTCGCTGCCCGACGTCGATTGCGAGGCACTGACCCCGATGATGTCGGCCCCCGCCTCGGCGAGGCCGAGCGCCATCGCGAAGCCGATCCCGCGTCGGGCGCCCGTGACGACGGCGGTCGTGCCTTCGAGGGAGAACAGCCCGCTCATGCCTGGCCCTCCACGTCGACGAGGATCTTCATCGCGCGGCCGGCCTCGAGGTCGGCGAAGGCCTCGGCGGTGGCGCTGAGCGGCACGATGCGGGTGATGAGCAGATCGGTGGGGATCACACCGCCGGCGACGAGCTCGACGGCGGTCTCGAAGTCGGGACGTTGGTAGACGCGCGCGCCGAGCAGGCGCAGCTCGCGCCAGAACATCCGCTGCAGGTCGATCTCACGCGGAGTCGGATGGATGGCGACGACCACGATGGTGCCGCGCACTTTCGCCAGGCCCGTGGCACCGCGAACGGCGGCAGCCGCTCCCGAGACCTCGAACACGACGTCGGCTCCCGCGCCCCCGGTCCACTCCTCGACCACGGCGACCTGGTCGCGCTCGCGGGGATCGAGGGTGGCGAAGCCGAGCTCCTCGATCTGCGCGCGGCGCTTCTCGTCGAGCTCGATCACGAGCACCTCGGCGCCGACATGGCGGGCGACGCACGCGATGAGGACGCCGATCGGGCCACCGCCGATGACCACGGCCTTGTCGCCGGGCGCGAGCTCGGCGCGGCGCACGTCGTGCACGGCGACGGCGATGGGCTCGACGAGGGCGGCGTGATCCAGTGCGATCCCCTCCGGCAGACGCACGAGCGTCTCGACCGGCACGTTCCACAGCCCCTGGAGCGAGCCGGGGGAGTCGATGCCGATGAAATCGAGGTTCTGACAGATGTGCTGGTTGCCGGCGCGGCAGGCGGGGCAGGTTCCGTCCCACGCGAGCGGCATCACGGTGACCCCGTCGCCGACCGCCCATCCTTCGACGCCCTCGCCGAGGGAAGCGATCGTGCCGCTCATCTCGTGACCGAAGACGAGTGGCGTCTGCACCCGCGCGTCCATCGAGCCGTGCAGGATGTGCAGGTCCGTCCCGCAGAGGCCGGTGTAGGCCACGCGGATCTGCACCTGGCCGGGACCGGGAGGGGTGGCATCTGCCTGCCGGACGTCGATCGTGTGATCGCCCACGTAGGCTGCTGTCAACATTGACTCTCCTAAAGATCAGATGACTCTCGCATCCATCATGCACCACAGGTGGTCATATGTCTTGGTTTCGCCACCAGTAACAGGCCAGAAAGCGGTGTTTATGGCAAGGAGTGCGATGTCAAGCCGCTAAGGCGCGGGCGGCGCGCGGTAAATATGGCTCAGTCATCGGATGAATGTCGTGTACGCTCAGCGAGACGAAGGAGGCTCCATGCGAACGCGTGCACTGCGGCACGGAACACCGCTCACTGAGATCGGTCTGGGTGCCGCCCAACTGGGCAACCTCTACCGCGAGACCACCGAGGCCGAGGCGGACGAGTCCGTCGACGCGGCGTGGGTCGGCGGTATCCGGTACTTCGACACGGCCCCCCACTACGGACTCGGCCTGTCGGAGCGTCGCCTGGGGGCGCGTCTCGCGAACCGGCCTCGCGACGAGTTCGTGATCTCGACCAAGGTCGGGCGCGTGCTCGAGTCGAGCCCCGAGACCGCGGATCTGCGCGATGACGAGGGCTTCGACGTGCCGCGCGACGTCGTCCGCAGGTGGGACTTCAGTCGCGACGGCATCTTGCGCTCGGTCGAGGACTCCCTGCGGCGTACGGGACTCGACCGGTTCGACATCCTCTACCTGCACGATCCCGACGATCACTTCGCGCAGGCGTCCACCGAGGGCATCGGCGCGCTCATCGAGCTGCGCGAGCAGGGGGTCGTCTCGGCCGTCGGTGCCGGGATGAACGCGGCCGACCCGCTCGCCGAGCTCATCCGGCGCGCCGACATCGACGTCGTGATGTGTGCGGGGCGGTACACGCTCCTCGACGACTCCGCTGCCGCAGAGCTTCTGCCGCTCGCCCAGGAGCGCGGAGTCGGCGTCGTCGCCGCCGGGGTCTTCAACTCCGGCCTCCTCAGCGCCCCGCGTCCGCCGGCGGACGCGACCTACGACTACCAGCCCGCGCCCCCGGAGCTCATCGCGCGGGCGAACGCGATCGCCGACGTCAGCGAGCGCCACGGGGTGACCCTGCCCGACGTCGCGGTGGCCTTCGCCCTGCGGCATCCCGCGGTCGTGTCCGTCGTGCTCGGCGCGCGAGGACGCCGCCAAGTGACGCAGAACCTCGATCGCGCCGCCACCCCCATCCCCGACGACCTCTGGCTCGACCTCGCCGAGGCCGGCCTCATCTCCCAGGAAGACGCATGACCACGATCACCGCCGTCACCGCGCACGACGTGCGCTTTCCGACCTCGCTCAGCATGGACGGGTCGGATGCCATGAACAAGGACGGCGACTACTCCGCCGCCTACGTGGTGGTGCACACCGACGACCCCGACCTGAAGGGGTACGGCTTCACCTTCACCATCGGGCGCGGCAACGACCTGTGCGTGGAGGCGGCGCGTCAGCGTGGACTGCCCCTCGTCGGACGCTCGGTCGAAGATGCCGTCGCCGACCTCGGGGGCGTCTACCGCGAACTCGCCTCCGACTCGCAGTTGCGTTGGCTCGGTCCCGAGAAGGGCGTTGTCCACCTCGGCATGGCCGCGGTCATGAACGCCATGTGGGATCTCGCCGCACGGGTCGCCCAGAAGCCCCTCTGGCGCCTGCTGGCCGACATGACCCCGGAGCAGCTCGTCGACGTCGCCGACATGCGCTACCTGTCGGACGCCCTCACGCGCGAGGAGGCCATCGGCATCCTGACCGAGCTCGCTCCCACGCGCGCCGCGCGCATCGCCGAGCTCGAGGGCCGCGGCGGCTACCCCTGCTACACCACGAGTGCCGGCTGGCTCGGGTACAGCGACGACAAGTTGCGGCGTCTGCTGCAGGAGGCCGTCGACGAGGGGTACCGCCACGTCAAGCTCAAGGTCGGCGCGAGCCTCGACGACGACATCCGGCGTCTGCGCATCGCGCGAGAGGTGATCGGGTGGGATGCCAACCTGATGATCGACGCGAACCAGGTCTGGGACGTCCCCGAGGCGATCGAGTGGATGAGCCACCTCGCCGAGTTCAAGCCGCTGTGGATCGAAGAGCCCACGAGCCCCGACGACGTTCTCGGGCACGCCGCGGTGCGCAAGGCCGTCGCCCCGATCGGGGTCGCGACCGGCGAGCACGGGATGAACCGGGTGCTGTTCAAGCAGATGTTCCAGGCCGAGGCGATCGACTTCTGCCAGCTCGACTCCGCCCGCCTCGCGAGCGTCAACGAGATCATCGCGGTCTACCTGATGGCGGCGAAGTTCGGAGTGCCGGTGTGCCCGCACGCCGGCGGCGTCGGTCTGTGCGAGCTCGTGCAGCACCTGTCGATCTTTGACTTCGTGTGCGTGTCCGGGACGCTCGAGAACCGCGTCACCGAGTTCGTCGACCACCTGCACGAGCACTTCGTCGACCCGTGCATCGTCGAGAACGGCGCGTACGTGCTCCCCTCGCTGCCCGGTTACAGCGCCGAGATGTACGACGCGTCTCTGGCCGAGTACACCTTCCCTGAGGGAACGTACTGGGCGAGCCGGTGACGGCTATTGGGCTTCGGGGTCTTCGTCCGCGTGTGCGGCGCTGAACTCCTCGACGCCCAGGAGGTGCACCTGCATGCGGATGCGAGCCCGGGCGGGATCCCGACGGACGAGTTCGTCGAGGATCGCCCGGTGCTCGGCCTGCGTCTCGCGCACCGACCCGCGGTGCGTGATGGCGCGCCAGAGTCGCGCGCGGAACGTGCGCCCCACGAGCGTGTCGATGATGGCGGCCAGCGCGGGATTGCCGCTCGCTCGGGCGATGATGCGGTGGAACTCGGTGTCGGCGTCGATGAAGCCCTCGAGGTCCATGTCGGGCTCGTTCTCGAGGATCGTGTCGACGACCCCGAGCGTCCGGTCGAGCTGCTGCAGCTCCTCGTCGGTGAGACGCGTGGCGGCGAGCGAGACGGTCTCGGCCTCGAGCATTCGTCGCACCGCCAGCAGGTCGGCGGCGTGGGCGGGCTGCTGGAGGTCGGCGAGGAAGCCGAGCGGGCTCAGCAGGGTGCGGGGGTCGAGCGCCGTCACGTACGTGCCGTCGCCCTGTCGCGTCTCGAGGACCCCGAGCGTCGCGAGCGCCCGGACGCCCTCGCGCAGCGAGCCGCGCGAGACGCCGAGTTGCGCCGCCAGATCTTTCTCGATCGGCAGGCGCGACCCGGGACCGAGCTCCCCTCGCGTCAGCATCGTCTTGATGCCGTCGATGACGACGTCCGTCTGGGAACGCGGTGCGGAGACGAAGTCGTCGGTCATGGCGGTCAGTCTACGGACTGCAAGGATTCATCGGAGGAATTCGGCCGATTCCGCTCGAAACACCCCCGTCGGTGGCGAAAACCTCCGATGATGATTGTCCGAACCCGCCCGAGGAGGCACGCATGACCTTTCCCGTGATCGACGCCCATCAGCACGTGTGGGACCCGTCCCGCGCCGAGTACGACTGGCTCACGCCGGACGCCGCCCCGATCGACGGGGTCATGACGTTCGCCGACGTCGCCCCAGAGCTGCGCGCGGCCGGTATCGACTTCACCGTGCAGGTGCAGTCGGCCGACAATCCGGAGGACACGCAGCTGATGCGCGAGTCGGCTGCGGCCCACCCCGAGGTGGCCGGCATCGTCGGGTACGCCCCGCTCGAGGATCCGGAGGCGACGGCTCGCACGCTCGCGTCGTGGGACGGCGACCCGCTCATGGTCGGCGTCCGCACCCTCATCCACAACCAGCCCGACCCCGACTGGCTCCTGCGGCCGGACGTCGACGCCTCCCTGGGGCTGCTGGAAGAGCGCGGTCTGTCCTTCGACGTGGTCGCCGTGCTCCCGCGCCACGTCGAGATCGTCCCACTGGTCGCCGCTCGCCATCCCCGCCTGCGGATGGTGATCGACCACCTCGCGAAGCCGCCGATCGGCGTGAGCGACGGGGCGGAGTGGGGTCGTCTGATGAGTGCCGCCGCGGAGAACGCGAACGTGTACGCCAAGGTGAGTGGACTGTACTCGGCGACGGGCGACAGCTCGGCGTGGACGACCGACCAGATCCGCCCGTTCGTCGACCGGGCTCTCGAGATGTTCGGGCCGCACCGCCTGATGTACGGCGGGGACTGGCCGATCTCGGTCCTCTCCGGCGGGTACACGCGGGTGTGGAACGGTTTGCGCCCCCTCTTCGACGAGCTCGACGCCGACGCCCGCGAGCGAGTCCTGGGGCGCACGGCGGCAGAGTTCTACCGTCTCGACGCGCTCCGGCTGGGCATCGCCGACTGATCTGGAACTCCTCCTCCGGTGGACGAGGTCGTCATTCATATGATGTATCGTCGGGACGAACCTGATGCCGCCGCAGCTGGTCGACCGGCTTCGCCCGGTCACCCCCGTGCCGGTGACCGTGCCGCTTCGAAGGAGAACGAATGAGAAGGTTCGCGTCCGTCATCGGTGTCTCGCCCGAGAACCGCGAAGAGTACGAGCGGTATCACGCCGCCGTCTGGCCCGGTGTGCTCGAGCGGCTCACGCGCAGCAACATCCGCAACTACTCGATCTATCGCTACGGCGAGCTGCTGTTCGCGTACTACGAGTACGTCGGCGACGACTACGAGGCCGACATGGCGGCGATCGCGGCGGACCCCGAGACGCAACGCTGGTGGTCGGTGCAAGAACCCCTGCAGAGCCCCGTGCCCGACCGGCGCGAGGGCGAGTGGTGGCACGAGCTCCCCGAGATCTTCCACCTCGACTGACCCGCGGCCCGGGCGCCGTGTCGCGGCCGGCATCGCGCCCGCGCCAAGGTACGGCTCAGCTGCGGGCGGCCCGATCCCCCTGCATCGCGTACGCGCGCGTGAAGGCGGCGCCGCCCGGCCCGCGGAGGACCGTGCGCAGCGCCGCCGTCTTGGCCGCGTGTGCGGACGGGCCGAGCGCCCGCCCGAGGAACGTGTTGAGCGCGGCCAGGCGGGCCGCGTGCCTCGCCGACGCGAGACGATCGCGCTCCCATCGGGGGAGCCCGTCCGGCGCGTCCGTCCGGAGCCAGCGCGAGAGCAGAGGGGCGAGGGTCAGCGCGTCGAGCAGTCCGAGGTTCATGCCCTGACCGCCGATCGGGCTGACCTCGTGCGCCGCGTCGCCGACGACGATCACGCGGCCGCGCCGGAGCGCGGGAGCCACGGCGCGGCGGACGCGGAAGGTCGTCGCCGCGGGGATGTCGACGTCGAGCCCGGCCCGGTCGGCGACGGCGCGGCGGAGGAAGGCCGTGGCATCCGGGATCTCGTCCGTGCCCGCCCAGGCCACGAGACGACGGTGACCGTCGGGGAGCGGGAATGACTCGAGCACGCCCGCGCGTTCGAGGTGGACGCGCGCGACGGGACCGCCGGGAGCGACGACGTCGGCCATCGCGTACCGGTCGGGGTATCGGTGCGTGCGCACGGCACCGGGTCGGTAGACGAGGTCTCTCCCCGCCCACCCGGATGCCACGACGACGAACCGGGCCCGGATCTCCTCGTCGCCGCGCGGCCCGCTGGCGCGCACCCGCACGGACGCGCCGTCGTCGGCGAGCGCCGTGACGGTGACCCCGCGCCGGACCGGCGGAGCGAGCCGGGTGAGGACGTCGACCGTGTCGGCCTGGGGGAGCGCGGCGACGTACGGGTGTCGCGCGCGCAGCCGGTCGAAGCGGATCTCGGCCAGCAGCCGCCCGTCGGCGCGGGCCTCCCCGCGTTCGATGCGCACCGCGCGGCCGAGCAGCTCGTCCGTCGCGCCCGAGGCCTCGAGGTGCGCGAGGGCGGGGGAGTGGATGCCGATGGCCCGCGTCCCCCCGCCGATCGCCGTCCGCTTCTCGACGACGTCGACCTCGACCGCCCGCGCGCGCAGGTCGGCGGCGAGGGCGAGACCGACCGGGCCCGCCCCGACGACGAGGACCTCAGGCATCCGCGCGCCCTCTCGCGACGGCGAGCACCCGGAAGGGCGCGGGAGTCTCGACGTGCCACGGAGAGCCGAGGGCTTCGGCCAGCTCGGGCGCCCGGTGACTGCGGCGGATGGAGCGGAGTCCGTCGACCCGCAGGAAGGTTCCCGCCGACAGCGGCGTGATGCCGACGGCGTACAGCGCGTAGGCGAGCCGGCCGCGGGCGATGTCGCCGTGCAGCACGGGTCCGCGCGACAGTGTGAGCGAGTCGTCGGCGAACCGCTGCAGCGCCCCGGCGTCGAGGTGGTGCAGGACGTGGTTCGAGAGCACGACGTCGAAGCGCTCGCCGGCGGCGATCAGCTCGCGTGACCCCTGTGCGACGAAGCGGACCCCGGGTCGTTCTCTCTCGCGTGCCGCCTCGAGCGCCCGGGGATCGGGGTCGGCCCCCACCCACTCGACGTCGAGGCCGTCGCGCGCGGCGAGGGTCGCGAGGCGCACCACCACGTCACCGCCGCCGCATCCGAGATCGAGAACGCGGGCGGGGCGGCCGAGCGCGCGCAGCTCGGGGCGCACGCGCGAGCGGTACACGTGGCCCCACGCCGAGACGAGCCGGTTCACGAGGTCGAACCGGCGGTACGTCGCGGCGAGGGCGCGGGGGTCGCAGTCGGGGTCGTCCATCAGCTCGGTGAGGGCGGTGTCACGCTCGGCGAGCCCTCGCCACGCTCCCCGTGCGCGGGTCACGAACGGCGCAGCGTCAGACGCGCCGCCTCCACGGTCAGCCCCGGGCCGAAGGCCAGCGCGGCCACGCGGTCGCCGTCGTCGCGCGAGGGCTCGGCGAGGAGGTCGCGCAGGATGAACAGCAGGGTCGCGCTCGACATGTTGCCGTGCGCGCGCAGGACCTCTCGCGAGGGCGCGAGGGCGCCGGCATCCAGATCCAGGGCGGTCTCGACGCGGTCGAGGATGCTGCGGCCCCCGGGATGAACGGCCCACGCGTCGATCCCGTCGAGGTCGCCGATCACGTCGGCGGCGATGCCGACGATCTCTCGGCCGATGATGCGCGGGACCTCGGGCGTCAGCGTCATCGCGAAGCCCGAGTCGCCGACGGTCCACGCCATGTCGCGTTCGCCTTCGCCCGTGAGGTGGGTGGCGAAGCCGTCGAGGTCGAAGCCCTCGTGCCCGGGATCCGCGGATGCCACGACCGCCGCAGCGGCACCGTCGGCGAACACCGAGGCGGCGACGATCTGATCGGGGTGCGACGAGGTCTGCCAGTGCAGAGAGCACAGCTCGGCGCACGCCACCAGCACGACGGCGTCGGCGTCGGCGGCGACGATGCGCGCGGCCAGGCGCAGCGCGGGGATCGCCGCGGCGCACCCGATGAATCCGAGGTGGTACCGCTCGACCGTGGTGGCGAGACCCAGGTCGCGGACGAGCCGGTAGTCGGGGCCGGGCGCGAACATGCCGGTGCACGAGACGGTCACGACGTGGGTGATGGCATCCGGCGTCCGCCCCGACCCGGCGATCGCGGTGCGCGAGGCCTCGGCGAAGAGCGTCGGCGCGGTGCGGCGGTACTCGTCATTGCGGGCGCCGGTCGGGGGCATCAGCAGGGTGTCGCCGTCGCGGACACCGAGGGCTCCGCCGCCCTCGCCGGCGAGCTGGGGGAGGACGACGTGCCGCGTGTCGATCGCCGCCGCGTCGAAGGCCGCGCCGACCAGCCGCTGCGCTTTCCGGTCGAACCCGGGCTGGGCCGCGAAGAGGTCGCGGAGCGTGGCCTGGTCGACGCGCGTTTCGGGCAGGGCCGTGCCGATCGAGAGGATGCGCGCGGTCATGCCTCACTGTAGACACGCTTTCCCGGGTCGGCTGCGGGGATGGCGCGGGTGTCGCCCGCCGTCTATGGTGCGGCGCCCGTCGGAGGGCACGGTGGCATCGACGGGCTCAGCCACCTCGCGTTCCGGCCGGGTCGCCGTCGCGGCGAGGTCCCTGCCGCGTGGAGGTCCCTGAGCCTGTCGAAGGGACCGACGGCAACCGCGGCGCGCTGCGGCCGCACGTCCCTCGCGGCGGAGGTCCCTGAGCTCGTCGAAGGGACCGGTGGCAACCGCGGCGCGGTCCGGTCGCACGTCCCTCGCGGCGGAGGTCCCTGAGCTCGTCGAAGGGACCGGTGGCAACCGCGGCGCGCTGCGGCCGCACGTCCCTCGCGGCGGAGGTCCCTGAGCCTGTCGAAGGGACCGGCGGCAACCGCGGCGCGGTCCGGCCGCACGTCCCTCGCGGCGGAGGTCCCTGAGCCTGTCGAAGGGACCGGTGGCAGTCGTGTCCGGAGCCTGTCAACCCGCTCAGCTCGTTCCGCTCGACAGGCCTACGGTGGCCCCTCCCCACGGAAAGGACGCCGCCATGACCGGCCCCCGCCACGACCCGAACCGGGTGTTGAACCAGGAAGCCGTGCAGAACCCGAATCGCAAGGCCTGGCTCCTGGCATCCGGGCTCCTCGCCCTGATCGCGATCGTGCTGTTCGCGTTCTCGGTCCCGATCGTCGCGGCGTGGGCATGGATCGGCATCGCGTTCCAGGTCGCGATCTTCGCGGCCCTGCTGGTCAACGGCTTCACGGGACGCAAGGGCTCGTACCAGGGCTACCTGTTCGCCGTCCTCCTGTGCGTTCAGGCCGCGGTCGCGCTGCTCGTGATCGTGGTGATCGCGATCGCCGCGTGGATGCCCGCCTGAGCAGCACGGGCGCTCCGCGTGCTGCTCCAGTGTCCGAAACACCCGGACGGTCGGAAAAATCGTCCGGGTGTTTGGGACACTCAGCGCCGGGACGGCACCTCGCGCGACCCGACTCGGTTACGCGGCGAGCGCGTCCCGGAGCAGCAGGCCCGAGATCGCCTCGCGATACTCGTCGACCATCCGGCGTCGGTCGAGACGACCCCGCGCGCGGATCGCGGCTGCGCGGAGCGCGCCGCGGTGGGCGAGAGCGTGCGCCCAGGTGCCGGCGATCGCGTCCGCGTCGCGCGGAGTGACGAGGCCGAAGCCCTCGACGACGCGAGCGGCGTCGCCGACGTCGGTGGTCACGGGGATGGCCCCGGATGCCGCCCCCTCGGCCAGGCAGAGCGGTGAGGCCTCGCCGAAGGCACTCGTGAGCGCCACCACGTCGGCGATCCGGTACAGCTGCGGCATGTCCTCGCGGAGTCCGAGGGCGTGGAGGTGCGCTCCGTCCGGGATGCCGCTCTCGGCGACGAGAGAGGTGAATCCGACGTTGTCGCGAGTCATTCCCGAGCCGCACATGACGTAGTGCGTGTCGGGGAAGCGCCGCGCGTGCCGCGCCACCGCCGCGAGGAACAGGCCCGGATCCTTCATCGCGTCGAACCGCGCCGCCAGCAGGACGACGTGCGCCGACTCCGGGATGCCGAGACCCTCGCGGATCCGCAGACGCTCGAACCGTGTCCCCGGCCGGAACCGTCGCGTGTCGATGCCGTTGTCGATGATCCAGGCGTCGCCGGCGGCGACACCGGCGCGGGCGTACGCGTCGGACGTGGAGGCCGCGCACGAGATCGTCGCCGACACGATGCCCGCGGCGGCGGCATCCGTCAGCCATCCCAGAGCCGGTCCGGAGTGGGTGGGGTCGGAGCGGTGCAGGCACGCGGCCGTCGGACGAACGGGGAGCAGGCCTGCCTTCTCGAGCGCGAGGACCAGGCTCAGGGGCTGCTCCTTCAAAGACAGCACGATGTCGGCCTCGTCGAAGAGCGCGGCGGCGTGGTCGAGCTCGGCAGCGCTGAACGCGTCGGGTGTGATCGGTCGATCGCCGGCGACGCGCTCGAACGCGGTAATCCCGACCCCCGCTTCGCGCAGACGGCGGTAGCGCGTGTCATCCCGGGCGTCCTGCAGGGACGCGTCGCGACGGGCCGCGGAGGTCAGCGACAGGACATGATGCTCTTGACCGCCGGATGCCGCCAGGCTCGCGACGACATCGGAGTGCAGGATCCGCGCGCCTCCCGCGAAGAATCCTTCGTAGAGCGACAGCACGCGCACGGGTCGAGACATCGGATCGCCTTCCGGGGGAGGGGCGCCGCGTCGTCTGACGCGGTTGTCTCATGCTGAAGGTTCGACCCCGGGTGGCGGGTTACGCCGCGAAGACCATCGTGTGAAC
>NZ_JARHXC010000246.1:0-971 GCF_029222405.1 Microbacterium sp. Kw_RZR3
GGACCGGCGTGCCGCGCCCCGACTCCGCGCGACGGCACGGCGCGCCGGGTGAAAACTCCGCACGACGGCACGCCGCGCCGACCGCCCTCGCCGCACGATAGCGTCGACGAATGACGGATGCCGCGGCGAAGCCGCACCTCGTGCGGGCCCTCTGGGGCGCGACCCATCCCGGTCCCACGCTCGTGGTCACCGTCCTCTCCCTCGCGCTCGGGATCGCGGCGGGCGTCGAGCCGGCGCGGCTCGCGCTGCTCGTGGTGGCCGTCTTCGCGGGTCAGGTGTCGGTCGGGCTCTCCAATGACGCGATCGACGGGGCGCGTGACGCGGCCGTCGGCCGCACCGACAAGCCCATCGCCGGGGGAGCGGTCACCCCGGAGCGTGCGCTCGCGGTGGCCGTGGCATCCGCGATCCTCGCCGTGGGACTCTCGGTGCCGCTGGGCCCGGGGCTCGTCGCGGCGCACGCCATCGCGCTCGGCTCGGCCTGGGCCTACAACGCCGGGCTGAAGTCGACGCCGTTCTCGATCGCGCCCTTCGTGCTGAGCTTCGGGCTCTTCCCCTCGTTCGCGACGCTGTCGACCGTCCCTCCGGCGCTCGCGGCGCCCTGGGCGTCCGTCGCCGGGGCGGCGCTCGGAGCAGCCGTCCACCTCACCAACGTCGTGCGCGACCTCGACGACGACCGCCGCACCGGGGTGCGGGGACTCCCGCACCGCCTCGGGGCGCGCGCCTCGGTGGTCCTGGCCGCGTGCGGGATCCTCGCCGGCGCGATCGCGGTGCTTCGGGGCACGGATGCCACGGCCCTGGGCCTCGTCTTCTTCGTGGCGGTGGCGGCGGTCGCGGTCGCCGCGGTGGTCATGGTGTTCGTGCGATCGCCGGGGCGGGCGGTGTTCCAGCTGACGATGCTGGCGGCGCTGCTGCTCGCCGCGCAGCTCGTTGTGGCGTGACGGCGCGGGCCGCTGGGCAACGGCCCGGTGGCT
>NZ_JARHXC010000247.1:0-16118 GCF_029222405.1 Microbacterium sp. Kw_RZR3
GGACGGACGAAGGTCTCCACTCCTCACCCCCACGACGCGAAATGCGCGGATCGTCCACAAAACCGGTCTTCCCCGGCATGACGCACGCGCGGCGACGGGCAATCTGGCCTCGCTCCGGTATCCGTCGGGCACACGGATGCCGGAGCGCACACCCCGAGGAAAGGAATTCACCATGAGCGACCACATCACCCTCGTCGGCAACATCGTCGGCGACCCCGAAGAACGCGCGACCCGCGGAGGCGACTCCATCGCGGCCTTCCGCCTGGCCGTAAGCGAGCGCCGATTCGATCGCGAGCGCGGACAGTGGATCGACGGGCACACCAGCTACTACGCCGTGTCGGCGTTCGGCGAACTCGGACGGAATGCGCTCGCGTCGATCCGAAAGGGCGAGCGCGTCGTGGTCTCGGGACGACTCCGCCTCCGCGAATGGGAGAACGAGACGAAGCGCGGTGTGAGCGCCGACGTGACAGCGGATGCGGTCGGACACGACCTTCGCTGGGGGACCACGCAGTTCCAGCGAACGCCCCGCGGCGAAACGGCGCGTTCCGAGCCCGACGAGACGCCGGCGGCGTCGAACGATGAATGGGCGGCTCCGACCGCTCCGAGCGAGCCTGTCGCCCCACCGCCGGGTGAGGAAACGGCCGAGCGTGAACGAACCGCGATCGAAGTCGCGGACGCCACGCCCTTTTGACCAGAATGCCGCGAGGCGGCGTGAGCCGTGAGCAGCTGGGCGCGCGGCCCAGGGCGATCAGCCCGGGCGGCCGCCCGAGCGCCCACCAGGGGCGCCCACCCCGGACCGCCGATCATGAGCGCTGGCCGTGGGGTGCGCATCACGGGCGCCCGCCGTGGGCGTGGGAAGCGCGGTCGGAGAAGGTCCGTAGAATCGAGCACGTGTCTCGCCCCTCTGGTCGTCTTCTCGCTCCCGCAGCGCTCGTCGCTCTCCTGGCCTTGAGCGGATGCACCGGGGCATCGCCCGAGCCCGCTCCGGTTCCGGCGACGACCGCGCCGGTGGGCTCGTCGGCGCCCGCCTCGTCGCCGACGGCCGCCCCCGCGCCGACATTGGAGCCGAACGGCTCAGCGGTCGACAACCTCCCTTACTTCTCGCAGATCGTCGCGGGCGTCGCGGGGGGGCCGAATCCGGTTTCCGGTCGCGCGTACATCGATGCGCTCGTTCAGGGCGGCTTCGACAAGGCCGCGATGCAGGTGACGCAAGACGAGTCGACGATCGGAAACCCCGCCGAGAGCATCGAGTTCTCGGTGAGGTGGGGAGACCAATGCCTCGTCGGGCAGGTTGGGCCGTCGATCGGCGCTCCCGTGAGCACAGTCCTTCCGGGACTCAGCTCCGGGGGATGTCTGATCGGTCAGACCCGTCCCATCGACTGGTGACGAGCCGTCCCGTCGAGAAGCGTCGCACTGCCGTGCACGCCCTCTCGCGCGGCTCTCTCCACCGCGGGCGCTGATCGACATCGGGGAGGCGAGCAACGGCACGGGCGCCAGATGTCCGTGCGCCCCGTAGACGCGCGGGAGCCCGGCCGCCGCTCCCGCGGGCCATAGACTGGTCAGGTTATGGCGGAATACATCTACTCCATGGTCCGCGCGCGCAAGGCCGTGGGCGACAAGCTGATCCTCGACGACGTCACGATGTCGTTCCTCCCCGGTGCCAAGATCGGCATGGTCGGGCCGAACGGTGCCGGTAAGTCCACGATCCTGAAGATCATGGCCGGTCTCGACACCCCCTCCAACGGAGAGGCCCGGCTGAGCCCGGGCTTCACGGTCGGCATCCTCATGCAGGAGCCCGAACTCGACGACAGCAAGACCGTCCTCGAGAACATCCAGGACGGCGTGGCCATCAAGCCGAAGCTCGACCGGTTCAACGAGATCTCGGCCCTCATGGCCGACCCGGATGCCGATTTCGACGCGCTGCTCGCCGAGATGGGCACGCTGCAGGAAGAGATCGACGCGGCCGACGGCTGGGACCTCGACTCCCAGCTCGAGCAGGCGATGGACGCCCTGCGTACGCCGCCGGCGGATGCGAGCGTCGTCCCCCTCTCGGGTGGCGAGCGCCGTCGCGTCGCGCTCGCGAAGCTGTTGCTGCAGAAGCCCGACCTGCTCCTCCTCGACGAGCCCACCAACCACCTGGACGCCGAGAGCGTGCTCTGGCTCGAGCAGCACCTGAAGGCCTACAAGGGCGCCGTCATCGCCATCACCCACGACCGGTACTTCCTCGACAACGTCGCGGAGTGGATCGCCGAGGTCGACCGCGGTCACCTCTACCCCTACGAGGGCAACTACTCCACCTACCTCGAGAAGAAGGCACAGCGTCTCGACGTCCAGGGCAAGAAGGACGCGAAGCTCCAAAAGCGCCTGAAGGAAGAGCTCGAGTGGGTCCGCTCCAACGCGAAGGGGCGCCAGGTCAAGTCGAAGGCGCGTCTGGCGCGCTACGAGGAGATGGCGGCCGAGGCCGAGCGCACCCGGAAGTTGGACTTCGACGAGATCCAGATCCCCGCGGGTCCGCGCCTGGGTAGCATCGTCATCGATGCCAAGAAGCTCGAGAAGCGGTTCGGTGACCGGTCGCTCATCAGCAACCTCAGCTTCAACCTGCCGCCGAACGGCATCGTCGGCGTGATCGGCCCCAACGGTGTCGGAAAGACCACGCTCTTCAAGACCATCGTCGGCCTCGAGCCCCTCGACGGCGGCACCCTGAAGATGGGCGAGACGGTCAAGATCAGCTACGTCGACCAGTCGCGCGCCAACATCGACCCCGAGAAGACGCTGTGGGAGGTGGTGTCCGACGGCCTCGACATCATCACCGTCGGCAAGACCGAGATCCCCTCGCGCGCCTACGTCTCGAAGTTCGGCTTCAAGGGACCCGACCAGCAGAAGAAGGCCGGCGTGCTCTCGGGTGGTGAGCGCAACCGCCTGAACCTCGCGCTCACGCTCAAAGAGGGTGGCAACCTGCTCCTCCTCGACGAGCCGACCAACGACCTCGACGTCGAGACGCTGAGCTCGCTCGAGAACGCGCTGCTCGAGTTCCCCGGCTGCGCCGTGGTCATCACGCACGACCGGTGGTTCCTCGATCGCATCGCCACGCACATCCTCGCCTACGAGGGCACCGAGGAGCACCCCGACCAGTGGCACTGGTTCGAGGGCAACTTCGAGGCCTACGAGGCGAACAAGATCGAGCGCCTCGGTGCCGACGCCGCGAACCCCTCGCGCTCGACTTACCGCAAGCTCACGCGTGACTGACGACGTCGCTTCGGTGACCCCCGACGAGGGTCCGGCATCCGCCGGGCCCTCGCGGGTTCATGTCCCCATCCACCTGCGCTGGGGCGATCTGGACGCGCTGGGCCACGTCAACAACACCTCGATGCTCAAGCTCCTCGAAGAGGCGCGTCTGCGGGCATTCTGGTTCAGCGACGGTGAGGGTGAACCCCTTCCGACCGCGGTGTTCGACATGGACGTGCTCGACAGCGGGGGCGACCGCGCCACGCTCATCGCGCGCCAAGAGATCGAATACCTCCGCCCGGTCCCGTACAGCCAGCGTCCCCTGGACGTGCGCATGTGGATCGGAGCGATGGGCGGCTCGAGCGCCGACATCTGCTTCGAGGTGTACAGCCCCGTCGGCGACGCCGAGCCGATCCTGTACGCGCGTGCCACGGCGGTCGTCGTCCTCGTCGACACCGCCAGCGGACGACCGATCCGCTGGAGCGAGACCGAGCGCTCGGCGTGGGCGCCCTACGTCGGCGCGCCCATCGAGTATCGCCGTCGGTCCGGCCGCAGCTGACCACGACGAAGCGAACGGATGCCGAGGTCTCGGCATCCGGATCAGTCGTGAGGCACCCGCACCATGACCTCCTGCGCGACGCTCGCGACGAGAATGCCGTCGCGCGTGTAGATCCGCCCCGTCGAGAGGCCGCGCCCGCCGCGTGCGTTCGGCGACTCCTGCACGTACAGGAGCCAGTCGTCGACACGGCCTGGACGGTGCCACCACATCGCGTGATCGAGGCTCGCGACGCGCAGCCCGGGAGTGTTCCACGCGACGCCGTGCGCGCGCATGATCGACTCCTGGATGGTGAGGTCGCTGAGGTAGGCCAGCGCAGCGCGGTGAACGGCGCGATCGTCGCTGATGGGGCGGCGCAGCTTCATCCACACCGCCTGCCGCGGGACGTGCGGACCCTCGGCGGACGAGTACAGCGGCGATGTCACATGGCGTACTTCGACGGGGCTGGCGGACAGCAGGCGTCGGCTGATCGGATGCAGCGCGTCGACCTCGAGAGCAGGGATGGCCTCAGGGGCCGGGATGCCCGCGGGCATCGGCTCGAAGTGCTCGAGTCCCGGGTCGTCGTCTTGGAACGACGCGATCATCGAGAAGATCGGCACACCGGACTGGAACGCCTGCGTCCGCCGTGTGGAGAAGGACCGACCGTCGTGGATACGGTCCACCGAGAACGTGATGCCGTCCGTCGGGTCGCCGGGACGCAGGAAGTAGCCGTGCATCGAGTGCACCGTCCGCTCGGGCGGAAGGGTGCGAGAGGCGGCCACGATCGTCTGCGCGAGCACCTGTCCGCCGTAGACACGACCGGTGGGCATCGGCTGCGACACACCCGTGAAGATGTCCTCGGTCGTCCGGGCGCCGGCGTCGCGGAGATCGAGCACCGCGAGGAGGGACGCCACGGGATCGTTGGCGTCGGTCACGCTGACTCCCGTTCCGGCGCGGCGTACCCGCACCGCTTGATAGTTTAGGGCGGGTGTCCGCGCGCCTGTTGTTCCCCGACCCGCAGGCGGCAGCCGACCTGCTCACCTTCGCCTCCCGGGCCATCCGTCTCGGCGACGGGACGGTCCGTCTGCGTGCCGCCGGCGGCGTCCTTGCCACGACCGCGGCTCCGCTCGCGCCGCGCGGCTTGTTCGACGCGACGCCCACGGTTCTCGGGATGCGGGTCTCGGCGATCGATCCGGAGCTCGAGTGCGACCTCGTCGTCGAGGCATCCGCGCTGCTGCCGGCCCCGGACGACGCGTCCGCCGTCGTCCTGCCCGAGACCGCGACCTCGCCCGCGTGGGCGGGTATCTCGCCTCCGCGGGGCGGATGGGAGCAGACGGATGCCATCGACGCCGCCGTTCTGGCATCCCGCGCCCAGTACGGGGTCGCCGCCGTGGCCGACGCGCTTCCCGCGGACGCGGGGGAGGACGTGGTCCGGGTTGTTCGCGCGCAGGTGTGGGGCCAGCCCGACGAGGCGCTCGGGGGGCTTCCCCTCGGTACGGCCTTCGCCGCCTTCGCTCTCGGATTCATCGCCGGGGGCGAGGAAGCGCTCGTACGCAGGAGCGGCGCGTGGACTCGCGTCACGCTCGCGCGAGGTCACGTCCTCGTGCGAGGGCCGGTGCGTTCCGGACTGACCGCGGTGCGCACGACCGGGAGCTGATTCAGGGAACACAAAGGCGGCGTCTCTACCCTGGATGCAGCAGGGGGAGTACTCCCATCGCGATGCATCCGTCATCACGAGGTCACCGTTGGCCTCCGGGTGCGTCGGGCCGATTCCGGTGGAGGAGACCTTGACGTCGCAGCCGCGCGCTGCCCGTCGAGAGGTACCCCCATGGTCTCGTTCTCCCGCCTGTTCGATCTCGCCTCGAAGGCCGTCGACAAAGCGTCGTCGTCCGGCGCCGGTTCCCGCCCCAGCACCGGCGGTGGGCGCGATTGGCGCGACGTGGTCCGGTCTGCCGCGGATGCCGTCACCGGCGACCGGCGCGGAGATGCGCCCGCGACGCCCGCGCCCGCCACGACGGGCCGCTACGCACCCCCTCCGGCCGCAGCTGCCTCCGGGGGCAGCGCGCACCCTGGACCCGCTTCCCCCGGAGTCTCGGCTGAGGCGCTGTCAGCCGAGGATCGCGCCGCGATCGCCCGCTACGACTACTTGCTGCGCACGGCCGACCCCGACCGGATCGAGCAGATGCACCGCGAGGCCTTCGCCCGCCTGACACCGGCGCAGCGTGCGCATGTGCGGGCGCGGATGGACGCCGAGCTCGCGCCGCACGAGCGGCCTCGCTCCGACGCCCCGGACGATCTCGCGCGCACGGCGACTCGGACCGAGGCGACCCGGCCGGGACGGATGGCGGGCCTCCTGTCCAAGGCCGGTCGTGGAGGACTCGTCGGGGCCGGCGTCGTGGGCGCAGGAGGACTGCTGGCGGCCGTCGCCGGCGGCGCTGTCGTCAGTGCCGTCGCTGCGCCCCTGCTCGCTCAGGCGGGACAGATGGGCGTCGACTTCGCGGGGCTCGCGGAGGGCGTCGACGTCGAGGCGCTGGCATCCGGTGTCGACCTCGCCTCGCTCGCCGAGGGATCCGGGATCGGCGAGTGGGCGGGTGGCGCTCAGGACGCCGTGAACGGGTTCGGTGAGCAGCTGTCGGGCTTCCAGCTTCCCGGCCTCGACGACATTCTCTGACGCCGTTCGCTCACCCGCACCGCGCGCGCAGGCTCAGGCGGCGCGCGGAGTGGGTGATCCGCACGGGACGGCCGCGCAGGAGAGGGCAGGTGACGCGCTCAGTCTGCAGCGCGGAGGGGGAGCCCGGTGTCGGGTCGACCGCCCTGCTGAGGCCCGATGCCCCGCGCCTCGAAGGTGTTGACCATCGCATACGCGGCACGCTCGAGGTAGTCCCAGAGGGGCGCCTCGAACGCGGGTGGGAGGGCGATCTCGTCCACCGCGGCACGCATGTGTCGCAACCATCGATCGCGCGCGTCGGGGTCGACGTGGAACGGCATGTGCCGCATGCGCAGGCGCGGGTGTCCGCGCGTCGCGCCATAGGTCGTCGGGCCGCCCCAGTACTGGGCGAGGAAGAGCGTGAGACGTTCGGCCGCGGGCCCGAGGTCTTCCTCGGGGTACATCGGCTTGAGCACCTCGTCGGTGGCGACACCGCGATAGAACGCATCGACCAGGCGGCGGAAGGTGTCCATCCCCCCGACCTGGTCGTAGAAGCTGACCGGCTCGCTCACGGGGTGTCCTTCTCGTCAGCCCTGACAGCGGGCGGGGTCGGCTTGGGCTGGTCGACGCCCGGCGCGTCCGGCAGGTTCACGACGGCCGTCGGGGTGTCGTCCCGCACGGCCTTCTTCTTCTTGACCCGGGGAGGCGCGTCGGACGTGTGGTCCTCGACCGTCTCGGACACCTCGAGCTTCCGACCGCGGGGGCGCCACCGCGGCCGCTCCGCGCCGGGAGCCACCTGCGTCTCCTTGGTCTTCGGCGGGTGCGCGCCCCGAACGCTCTGCGCGCCCTCGGGCCCGGTGAGCGTGATCGAGTTGAGCTGCGGCAGTGCGATCCCCATCGCGTCGATCGCGCGCTTCAGACGGGCGCGCAGCTCGCGGGCCACGTCGTCTTTCGCACTCGATCGGGTCTTCATGACGAGCCGGATGACGAGGGCGTCGCCGCTGATCGACTCCAGCCCCCAGATCTCGGGCTGCTCGATGATGCGCGAGCGCCACTTCGGCTCCTTCGCCATGGCCTTCGCGGCGGTGAGCATCGCGGTCTCGACATCGTCCAGATCGGCGTCCGTTGGAACCGCGAGGTCGATGATGACGCGTGACCACCCCTGTGACATGTTTCCGATGCGCGTGATCTCGCCGTTGCGGACGTACCAGAGGGTGCCGTTCACGTCGCGGACGTGGGTGATGCGCACGCTCACGAACTCGACGATGCCGGTCGCGAGACCGAGGTCGACGACGTCACCGATGCCGATCTGGTCTTCGGCGACGATGAAGATGCCGTTCAACACGTCCTTGACGATGTTCTGGGCACCGAAACCGAGTCCGGCACCGACAGCGGCCGTCAGCAGCGTGAGGGATGCCAGGGCGTCGGGAGCCACGATGGTGGCGATCCACACCAGGGCGACGACGACCAGGATCACGTTGACGATGTTCTGGAGGATCGTGCCCAGGGTGCGCGTGCGCTGGACGAGCCGGACGGCGTTCAGCGGCGACCTGTCGAGCGCTTGGGTGTCGTCGACCCGGGCTTTGCTCTTGGCACCGTTGACGATGCGGTCGACCACCCGGCGGATGACCACGCGCAGAAGCCACGCGGCGACCGCGATACCGACGATGATGCCGAGGATCTGGAGCAGCACGCCTCCGAACGCGAGCAGCTGGCCGCCGATCCAGGTCCAGGTGTCGAGGCTCGTCAGGTTGCTCGGATCGACCGACGGAGAAGGGGTCGGCGTGGGGGACGGTTCGGGGACTTCGGCGAGAAGTGACATCCCTCCCATCGTAACGAGCGGCTCCTCAGCGCGGCCTGGAAACGACGGATGCCCCCGCTCCCGAAGGGGCGGAGGCATCCGAGCTGAGGGCGGACGTTACACCGCGTCGTGCTCCTGAACGGCCAGGGCGCGCTCCACTCCGGCGAGGTTCTCGCTCACCAGTCGGCGGAGCGCCGGCGCGGCGTCCTCGTGCTCGGCGAGCCAGCCACGCGTGGCGTCGCGCAGAGCCGCGCTCGCGAGAGCGGCGGGATACAGACCCACGATGAGGTACTGCGCGATCTGGTAGCTACGCGACTCCCAGATCGGCAGCAGCATCGCGAAGTAGGGCTCGACGAAGTCGGCCAGGACTTCGACGGTCGCCGGGTTGGTGAAGCCCGCAGCGGTGGAGCGCACGATCGTGTTGGGAGCGTCGGTGCGTTCGATGAGCGAGTCCCACGCCTCCTGCTTCGCCTCGTGCGACGGCAGCGACGCCTTGGCCATCGCCGCGAACTCTCCGCCCTTCGCCGTGTTGTCGGCGGCGCGCGCCTCATCGATTTCGGCCGCGGTGACGGCGCCCGCCGAGGCGAGCGACACGAGCAGCTGCCACGACAGATCGGTGTCGATGGTCAGACCCTCGAGCGTGATCTCCCCGTCGCGCAGGGCTTTCACGGTCTCGGCGTGCGCGGGAGTGGATGCCGCCGACGCGAACGCCGTGACGAACTGCAGCTGGCTGTCGCTTCCGGCCTCAGCCGCTTGCGCGAGCTGCCACAGACCGTCGGCGACGCGCTCGCGCGACGCCTCTCGCTTCTCGGGCGCGACGTACGAGTTCGCCGCGAGCTGCAGCTGGGCCAGCGTCGTGCGGACGGTGGTCGACTCGGTCTCGGAGCCGATGTTGCGCAGCACGAGGTCGAGGTAGTCGGTCGCCGAGGCCTCGGCATCCCGAGTCTGATCCCACGCGGCGCCCCAGACGAGCGAGCGCGCCAGGGGGTCGGAGATGTCCTTGAGGTGTGCGATGGCCGTGGCGAGCGACCGCTCGTCGAGGCGGATCTTCGCGTAGGCGAGGTCGTTGTCGTTCAGCAGGACGAGGTCGGGACGACGGATGCCGCGCAGTTCGGGCACCTCGGTGCGGTCGCCGTCGACATCGATCTCGACGTGGTGCACCCGCTTGAGGGCGTCGGCATCGTTCAACGAGTAGAAGCCGACGCCCAGGCGGTGGGGACGGATGGTGGGGTAGTCGGCGGGGGCGGTCTGCACGATCGCGAAGCGCGAGACGGTGCCGTCCGCGCCTTCCTCGATGAGCGGGGTGAGGGTGTTGACGCCCGCGGTCTCGAGCCACTTCTTCGCCCAGTCGCCGAGGTCGCGACCGCTGGTGGCCTCGAGCTCGACAAGAAGATCGCCCACCTCGGTGTTCGACCACTGGTGCTTCTGGAAGTACGCGGCGACACCGGCGAAGAACTGCTCGATGCCGACCCAGGCGGCGAGCTGCTTGAGCACCGATCCACCCTTCGCGTACGTGATGCCGTCGAAGTTGACCTGCACGTCCTCGAGGTCGTTGATCTCGGCGACGACGGGGTGGGTCGACGGCAGCTGGTCCTGGCGGTAGGCCCAGGTCTTCTCCATCGCGTTGAAGGTCGTCCAGGCGGCCTCCCACTCGGTGGCCTCGGCCGTCGCGATGGTCGACGCCCACTCGGCGAACGACTCGTTCAACCAGAGGTCGTTCCACCACTTCATCGTGACGAGGTCGCCGAACCACATGTGGGCGAGCTCGTGCAGGATCGTGACGACGCGGCGCTCCTTCACGGCATCCGTCACCTTGCTCCGGAAGACGTAGGTCTCGGTGAACGTCACCGCACCGGCGTTCTCCATCGCGCCCGCGTTGAACTCGGGCACGAACAGCTGGTCGTACTTGGCGAAGGGGTAGGGGAAGCCGAACTTCTCCTCGAAGTAGGCGAAGCCCTGACGGGTCTTCTCGAAGACGTAGTCGGCATCCAGGTACTGCCAGAGGCTCTTGCGCGCGAAGACGCCGAGGGGGATGACGCGGCCGTCGGCACTCGTCAGCTCGCTGTAGGTCGCCTCGTAGGGGCCGGCGACGAGCGCGGTGATGTACGACGAGATGCGCGGCGTCGCGGGGAAGTCCCAGCGGGCAACGTCGTCGGAGACGGCCACCGGCTCGGGGGTGGGGGAGTTCGAGACGACCTTCCAACGCGCGGGCGCCGTGACCGAGAACGTGAACTCGGCCTTCAGATCGGGCTGCTCGAACACCGTGTACATGCGGCGGGAGTCGGGCACCTCGAACTGCGAATAGAGGTAGACCTCGCCATCGACGGGGTCGACGAAGCGGTGCAGACCCTCACCCGTGTTCGTGTACTCGCAATCGGCCTCGACGACGAGCTCGTTCTCGGATGCCAGGTCGTCGAGCGCGATGCGCGAGTCGGCGAACACGACGGCGGGATCGAGGGTGCGACCGTTCAGCGTGACGGAGTGGACCGTTCGCGCGATGAGGTCGATGAACGTCGATGCGCCCTCGGTGGCGGCGAAGGTGACCACGGTGCGCGAGGAGAAGACCTCGTCGCCGCGGGTGAGGTCGAGCTGCACGTCGTAGGCGCGCGTGTCGACGATCGCGCGACGCTCCTGTGCTTCGATGCGGGTGAGGTTCTCTCCTGGCACTGGCGTACTCCCTGGGATGAGGGTGGATCGTCGCAGAAAGCGCTCACGCGGATGACGACGAACGCCGTCGGCGACGATGACAACCAGATAAGCCTAGTCACGAGATAACCCGCATCCTGCCCCGTCGAGCAGGTGGGAGGATGTCACGGTGAGCACGACCGACACGGACACCAACCCTGAGACCGTCCTCTACGCGTCGCCCGCCGCGGCGTCCGGACCCAAGTGGGTCGAGACCCCCGTGGCGTACGACGGTATCCTCCTCGCCGGCTTCGGCGGACCGGAGGGCCAGGACGACGTCATTCCCTTCCTGCGCAATGTCACGCGCGGGCGCGGCATCCCCGATGAGCGCCTCGAAGAGGTCGCCCACCACTACCGCCACTTCGGCGGCGTGAGTCCCATCAACCAGCACAATCGCGAGCTGAAGGCTGCGCTCGAGGCGGAGATCGCGAGGCGCGGCTTGGCCCTCCCCGTCTATTGGGGCAACCGCAACTGGGCGCCGTACCTCGAAGAGGCCGTGACCGAGGCCGCTGAGGCCGGCGACACCACTCTTCTCGCCATCGCGACGAGCGCCTACAGCTCGTTCTCGAGCTGCCGCCAGTACCGCGAGGATTACGCCCGCGTGCTCGAGGCCACCGGTCTCGGCGAGACGGTGACCATCGACAAGGTCCGCCAGTTCTTCGACCACCCGGGCTTCGTCTCGACCTTCGTCGAGGGCGTGAAGGCCGCCGTGTCCGAGTTCACGGCGGACGGCATCGCCCCCGAGAAGATCCGCGTCCTCTTCTCGACCCACTCGATCCCCACCGCCGACGCGCAGCGTTCCGGCCCGCGCGACGTGGACTTCGGCGAGGGCGGTGCGTACGAGGCCCAACACAAGGCCGTCGCGGCGTTCGTCATGGCCGAGGTGGCCGCGGCCGTCGCCGACGTCGAGTGGGAACTCGTCTACCAGTCGCGCTCCGGCCCGCCGACGCAGCCGTGGCTCGAGCCCGACGTCAACGACGTGATCGCGGAGCTTCCCGGCCGCGGGGTGGAGGCCGTCGTGATCGTGCCTCTCGGCTTCGTGAGCGACCACATGGAGGTGCTCTGGGACCTCGACACCGAGGCGATGGAGGCCGCCGAGGAAGCCGGCATCCGCGCGGTGCGCACGCCCACTCCGGGGATCGACCCCGCGTATGTGTCGGGCCTGATCGACCTCGTCGAGGAACGCCTCAAGGGCACCCCGAAGGCCGAGCGTCCGCATCTGACGGATCTCGGTCCCTGGTACGACGTGTGCCGGCCGGGGTGCTGCGAGAACATCCGCGCGGGGTTCAAGCCCGTCGCCGCGGGTCTGCGTCCCTGACGATTCCTCCGATGCCGCCGTTCTCCCCGGGGAGCGGCGGCGTCGTCATGTCCGGCGCCAATGTCGTCGGCCCTCAATAGGATGAGCGCATGCGAATCCACCTCGGCACCGACCACGCCGGTCTCGAATTCTCGACCCAGATCCAGCACCACCTCGCCGCGCAGGGGCACGAGGTCGTCGACCACGGTCCGATCGAGTACGACCCGCTCGACGACTACCCCGCGTTCTGCATCCGGGCCGCGCAGGCCGTCGTGCGCGATCAGGCCGACGGTGTCGAAGCGCTCGGCGTCGTGTTCGGCGGATCGGGCAACGGCGAGCAGATCGCGGCCAACAAAGTCCTCGGGGTGCGCGCGGCGCTGGTGTGGAGCATTGCGACGGCGGAGCTCGCTCGCGAACACAACGACGCGAACGTGATCGCGATCGGTGCCCGTCAGCACACGTTCGAAGAAGCGTCCTCGTTCATCGACCGCTTCATCGCCACCCCGTTCTCGGGCGAGGAGCGCCACGCCCGTCGCATCGCGCAGCTCGCGGCGTACGAGCAGGACGGCATCCTGCTGCCCGACCCCCGCGAAGGACGCGCGCAGGCCGACGTCCTCGCGGCGGGCGACTCGTTCGACCCCGAGGCAGGCTGATGCCCGAAGGGCATTCCGTCCATCGCATCGCTCGGCAGTTCGCGCGGAACATCGTCGGCCGCACCGTGTCGGCATCCAGTCCGCAAGGGCGATTCGCCGAGGGCGCGTCGGTGATCGACGGGCGCGAGGCGATCGACGTGCGCGCGGTCGGCAAGCAGATGTTCCTGGCCTTCGACGGCGACGTGTGGCTGCGCGTGCACCTCGGGATGTACGGCGCCTGGGACTTCTCGGGCGAGATCGCCGTCGACGCGACCATCGCCTCGGCCAACGGTCGCATGGGGCACACGAACCAGCGCGGCACCGTTCTCGATGAGGACCCGATCCTGGATGCCGCGGGCGAGAACTCCCTGAGCTCGATCGGTGCTCCGCGGCGCGCACGTGTGCGAATGTCGGAGCAGACCACGGGGCTCGAGGAGCAGGTCGAATGGCCGCCCCCGGTGGTGGGGGCGGTGCGGCTGCGGTTGCTCACCGACACCACGTGCGCTGACCTGCGCGGCCCGACGGCGTGCGTCCTGCAGTCCCCGGACGAGGTCGCCGCGACCATCGCGAAGCTCGGACCGGATCCGCTCGTCGACGACGTGGCCGAGGGTGAGGAGCGTTTCGTCGCGACGGTGAAGAAGAAGCCGACCGCGATCGGTCTGCTGCTGATGGACCAGTCCGTGGTCAGCGGGATCGGCAACGTCTACCGTGCCGAGATCCTCTTCCGCGCGCGGCAGAACCCGCACACGCCGGGGCGCGACGTGCCCGAGGAGGTCGTGCGCGAGATGTGGCGCGACTGGGTGCGGCTCCTCTCGATCGGGGTCGAGACCGGTCAGATGATGACGATGGACGACCTCGACCCCGAGGCGTACCGTCGCGCGATGGCGCATCGCGACGACCGGCACTGGGTGTACCACCGCGCCGGGCTGCCGTGCCGCGTGTGCGGGACGACGGTTCTGATGGAGGAAGCTGCCGGGCGCAAGCTGTACTGGTGTCCGCGGTGTCAGGCGTGACGGGGATTCCGGTCCCTTCGACAGGCTCAGGGACCTGATCCACGGGCTCGGGGACCTGGGCGGCGGCCCCGATGCCTGGGGCATCGCCGGAGACGCGCGGCGGAGGTGGCTGAGCCTGTCGAAGCCACCGGGACCGGCGATCTAGGCTGGAAAGGTGCGTCAGAACCCGAGCTTCGCGATGACCGACGTCGGCGAACTCCGCCGTCTCATCCAACTTCACCCGTGGGTTACCCTCGTCAGCCAGGGCGACGAGGGTCTCGTCGCCTCGCACTACGCCGTCATGCTCGACGACGAACGCGACGACCTCACGATCGTCGGCCACGTGGGCAAGCCCGACGACGCGATCCTCGGCCTGGGCGAAAGGGAGCTGCTCGTCGTCGTCCAGGGACCGCACGGCTACATCACGCCGAGGTGGTACGGCGACGTCCCGGCGGTGCCGACCTGGAACTTCGTGTCGGCGCACCTCTCCGGCATCCCGGAGCTGTTGAGCCCGGCTGAAAACCTGCGCGTTCTCGAGCGCCTGGTCGAGCGGTTCGAGGGGACCGGAGACGAGGCGCGCGGCCTGTACACGCTCCCGAACGACGTGGCTTTCGTCGAGCGTCTCGAGCAGGGCACCGTGGGCTTCCGGCTCACGCCCACGCGGGTGACCGCCAAGCGCAAGCTGAGCCAGAACAAGGCTCCCGAGGTCGTCGACACGATCATCGCGGGACTCACGGAGCACAACCCCGACTTGGCGGCCGAGATGAGCCGCGCAGCCTCCGCTCGGGTGCGACCGTGATCGGCGAGAGCGTCGGCTTCGTCCGCGCGGTGCGCGTCGCCGGTTCGGGCCGCGAGCTGCTGCCGACCCTCGAGCCCGTCGACCTCGTCATCGAGAACGGTCTCATCGCCGACATCGCGCCGACCGGCAACCTGAAGCCCACGGGGCTGGTCCTCGACGGCGAGGGCGGATGGATCCTTCCCGGGCTGTGGGATCACCACGTCCACGTGCTCCAGTGGGCGCTGGCCGCCGACCGCGTGCCGCTCGGCGAGGTCGCCTCGGCCCGCGACGCCGCCGCGATCATGGGACTCGCTCCCGAGAGCGACGGCCGCCGAATCGGCTCCGGATTCCGCGACGGGCTCTGGCCCGATGTCCCGAACCTCCGGATGCTGGATGCCACGACCGGCGAGGTTCCGACCTACCTCATCAACGCCGACGTCCACAGCGTCTGGATGAACTCCGCAGCCTTCCGGCGCGAGGGCTTCGAGCCCGTGGCATCCGGGATTCTTCGCGAAGAGGACGCGTTCGAGATCTCACGCCGTCTGAACGCGGTGGAGCCCGGAATCGCCGATCGTTCGGTCGAGCGGATGGCGAACGCAGCCGCCGCCCGGGGGATCGTCGGCCTCGTCGACCTCGACATGACCTGGAACGACGAGCCGTGGCAGAGGCGCGTCGCCGGGGGATTCGACACCCTGCGCATCTCGTACGGCACGTACCCGCAGCACCTCGACCGCGCGATCGCCGAGGGCCTGCGCACGGGCGACAGCGTGCGCGGGGCGACCCACGATCTCGTGCGCGTGGGACCGTTGAAGGCCATCACCGACGGTTCGCTGGGGACGAGGACGGCGGCCTGCGCTCATCACTACCCCGGCGAGGTCGACAACCACGGCCTGCTGACGATCGCGCCCGACGAACTGGTCGAGATGATGACCAGGGCGACGGCGGCGGGTCTCGAGTGCGCCATCCACGCGATCGGCGACATCGCGAACGCGCACGCGCTCGACGCCTACGCCCTGACGGGCGCGGTGGGCACCATCGAGCACGCCCAGCTCGTCGCGCACAGCGACATTCCACGCTTCGCGCGGCTCGGGGTCGCCGCGAGCGTGCAGCCCGAGCACGCGCTCGATGACCGCGACATGACGGATGCCATCTGGGCCGAGCAGTCCGCGCAGCCCTACCCCCTGCGGGCGCTGGCCGACAGCGGAGCCAACCTGCGCTTCGGATCGGACGCGCCGGTCGCCCCTCTCGACCCGTGGGCGGCCATGGCGTCGGCGGTGTTCCGCACGCGGGACGGCCGCGATGCCTGGCAACCTCACGAGCGAGTGAGCATCGAGACGGCGATCGCGGCATCCACCGTCGGCGGGTCGACCGCACCGGCCGAGATCGCGCCCGGGGCCCTGGCCGACCTCGTCGTCGTGGGAGCCGACCCCCTCACCGCCGACGAAAGAGGCCTTCGTTCGATGCCGGTTCGCGCAACGCTCCTCGCGGGCCGCGTCACCCACGGCGCCTGAGTCCCGCCGCGCACG
>NZ_JARHXC010000248.1:0-22861 GCF_029222405.1 Microbacterium sp. Kw_RZR3
GGAGCCCCGCGCCCCACACCGGTCCCGCGGTGCCCCGCCGCAGGCCGCTCCGGTCGGGACCTACACCTTCTGCCGCGGTCGGAGGCTCCCGAGACCCCCGTCGACGCCGAGCACCTGGCCGGTCATCCAGGCGTTCTCGGGCGACAGCAGGAACTCCACGGCCCGGGCGACGTCGTCGGGCTCGCCGAGGCGGCCGAGCGGGTGCATCGCCTCCGACACCTTCCGCGACAGGTCGCTCGAGGTGAGCTTCTCGGTCAAGCGCGTCTGAACCAGCCCGGGAGCGACCGCGTTCACCCGCAGGCCGTGGGCCGCGTAGCTCGCCGCGGCCGACAGCGTCAGCCCGATCACCCCGGCCTTCGCCGCCGCGATCCCGTCGTGGTTCGGCAGCCCCGCGAGCGCCGCCGCCGACGAGACCAGCACGACCGCCCCGCCGCCGCGCAGGTGGGCCCCCGCGGCTCGGACCGCGGCGAACGCGGTCGTCAGCGACGCGGCGATCAGGCCGTCGTACTGTTCGCGCGAGATCAGGTGCGCGGGCTTGAGCAGCATCGATCCCGCGAACACCGCGATGCCGTCGAGCTCGCCCGCCTCGCGCACCACCCGGTCGACGGCGTCGAAGTCGGTGGCATCCAGGACGAAGTCGGGCTCGATGACCGAAGAGTCCCGTGCCGTGGTCAGGACGCGGTGGCCCGCGTCGCGCAGTCGCGTCGTGGTCGCGCGGCCGATGTCGCTCGACGCCGCGATGAGGAGGAAGGTCGCCATGCGGCGATCATCCCCACCCCCGCTTGCGGAGAGCGGGGGCTGGACAAGGCGCTCAGTCGGTGGTGAGCGCCGCGCGCAGCCTCTCGTTCTCGGCGAGCCACTCGGGATCGCCCTCCCACAGATCAGCGAGCTCGCCCTCGCCGGACGTCGCGACGGCGAGCGCCGAAGCGGCGAGGTCCACCAGCTCGGCAGACGGCGGCGACACCCGCGCCACGAACGCCTCGACGCTCTCGGCGGAGTCCGTCACCCGCCCCCGGCCCCGCGCCACGACCTCTGCCGCGGCGATCGCCGTCACCGCGTCGTCGGAGTCGAGGTCTGCCGGCGCCGACTCCGTCGCGACGCGCAGGGCGTCGCTCACGACGCTCCAGTCGCTCGCGTCGTCGAGCTCGTACGCCCAGTCGGCGGCACTGTCGTTTCCGAACGGTTTCGCGCTCCATGTCCCCATGCGTGGCATCGTAGACCGCGGTTCCGACATCGCCGTAACAGTCCGGTGAGGCTCCACCGGACCGGAGAGAATGGATGCCATGGACTGGCAGATCTCCGAAGACACGGTGCCCTCGGCACCGATCACGGAGGCCGACGCCCGCTCCCTGCTCGGCCGTCCTCCCGCGACGGGCGCCTGGCGCGACGGCGACCCGGTGGGCGAGCGCCGTTTCGCCGCTTTCGGAGCGTTCGCGCCCGAGAACGGCGAGTCCCTTCCGGCGTTCCGTCTCGCGTACGAATCGTGGGGTGAGCTCTCCACCGCACGCGACAACGCCGTGATCGTGCTGCACGCCCTGACCGGCGACAGCCACGTGCGCGGAGCGGCAGGTCCGGGCCACCCGACCGCCGGCTGGTGGAGCGATCTCGTCGGCCCGGGAGCCGCGATCGACACCGACCGGTGGTTCGTCGTCGCTCCCAACATGCTCGGCGGATGCCAGGGCTCGACGGGACCGGCGAGCATCGCGCCCGACGGTTACGAGTGGGCGTCGCGCTTCCCTTACCTGACCATCCGCGACCAGGTCCGCGCTCAGGCGCAGTTGGCCGACGCGCTCGGCATCGACCGCTGGGCCGCGGTGATCGGTGGATCGATGGGCGGAATGCACGCCCTCGAATGGGCGGTCGGGCACCCCGACCGGGTGGAGCGCGCCGCGATCCTGTCGGCCCCGCCCATCACCACCGCCGACCAGATCGCGCTCAACTCGGTGCAGCTCGACACGATCCGGATGGACCCGCGCTTCGCGGGCGGCGAGTACTACGACTCCGGCGACGGCGACGGCCCGCACCGCGGACTCGCCCTCGCCCGCCGCATGGCGCTGCTGAACTACCGCAGCCCCACCGAGCTCAACCAGCGTTTCCAGCGGTCGTGGCAGTCGGGCGTGAGCCCGCTCGGGCGCGGTGGCCGTTTCGCGGTCGAGTCGTACCTCGACTTCCACGGCAACAAGTTCACGCGGCGTTTCGACGCGAACAGCTACCTCACCCTCGTCGAGGCGATGAACTCCCACGACGTCGGGCGCGACCGCGACGGCGTCGAAGACGCTCTGCGTCGTGTCACCGCCGCGACGCTCGTGCTCGGCATCGACAGCGACCGTCTGTTCCCGATCGACGGTCAGCACCGCATCGCGCGCGGCATCCCGAACACGCTCGACGGCGACGAGGCGGTGGTCCTCGCGAGCGACTTCGGCCACGACGGCTTCCTGATCGAGACCGCGGCCGTCGCCACGCACCTCCGCCGCCTGCTCGCGACCTGACGATTCCGGATGCCGGGCCCCCGGCATCCGTCCCGCTCGCGCCACTTCCGGTCGGGGTGTGCCGCGCTCGCGTTGGCTGTCCAAGACACGCCGTAACCGCCGGGCGCTCTACGGCGTGTCTTGGACACTCAACGGGCTAGGGCGCGGCGCGGGCGCCGCCGGGCTCAGCCCTGCGTCGGGATCGAGCCGGTGATCGCGGTGGTCGCGGCCTCGGCGGCCGGCATCCGGTGCTCGGGGTGACGACCCGAGCGGTCCTCGACGCGGTACGACACGACGGCGACGATGAGCCCGCCGAGAGCCAGCACCGCGCCCACCCACGCGGGAGCGACGAGTCCGAGACCGGCGGCGATGGCGAGACCGCCGAGGAAGGCTCCGAGGCTGTTTCCGATGTTCAACGCCGAGTGGTTCAGTGCGGCCGCGATGGACTGGTTGTCTTCGGCGACGTCCATCAGACGGGTCTGGATGCCGGGGCTCAGGGCGGCACCGCAGAACGCGACGAGGAAGGCGAAGACCACGAGCGTGACGATCCATCCGGCGGTGAGCGCGAGCCCGACGGACGCCGCGCCGAGCGCGAGCAGGCCGACGAAGAGCCAGAACCGCAGGTCTTTGTCGGCGAGCGCCCCGCCGACCACGTTGCCGACCGTCATACCGACGCCGACGAGCACGAGGACGAGCGACACGGCCCATTCCGGCTGCCCCGCGACCTCGGTGATCATGGGCGCGATGTAGCTGTACATCGCGAAGAAACCGCCGAAGCCGACCGCGCCGATCCCGAGGGCGAACCAGACCTGTCCGATGCGGAAGACGCGCAGCTCGTCGCGCAGCCGTCGTCCCGGCGCGCCGGGATGCTTCGGGACGAACAGGGCGATGCAGATCGTCGCGAGCACGAAGATGCCGGTGACGACCGCGAACGCGGCGCGCCAGCCGACCTGCTGTCCCAGGAGCGTTCCGAGGGGGACGCCCACCACGTTGGCGATCGTGAGTCCGGTGAGGACGAAGGCGACGCCCTTCGCGCGGTTGCCGGGTCCGAGGGCATCGGCGGCGACGAGAGCGCCGATGCCGAAGTACGCGCCGTGCGGGAGTCCCGCGAGGAATCGCGACGCCGCGACGAGCTCGAACGTCGGGGCGATGACGGTCAGAAGCGTGAAGAACGCCAGGGCGGCCGCGAGCACGATCATCACCCGGTGCCGCGGGAAACGCGCGACCGATCCCGCGATCGTGGGGGCGCCGACGACGACGCCGAGGGCGTAGAGCGACACGAGCCAGCCGGCTTGGGCGATCGCGTCGTCGGGCGACGCGGCCCACACGGTGGGCACCAGTTCGCGGGCGATGTTGGGCAGGAGACCCATCACCACGAACTCGGTCATGCCGATGCCGAAACTGCCGATGGCGAGAGAAAGGAGCGCCCGCATCGCCGCACCTCTCGAGGTCGTCGAAGAGGTCACCCGACGATGGTAGTCGGCGGGAGAACGCCTGTCGAATCGTTTCGAGGCGAGGGGCCGCCGCCCGCGTGAACGCCGGATGCCGACGACCGGCAGTGGGGTCGGATGTCAAGCTCGGCCCCCGAATCCGGCGATGTCAGCGGGACCGACTACGATCGACGGCGGCTGCCGGACGGTGTTCAAGGGGGACGGATGTCAGTGGGGAAATCTGTAAAGGGTCGGCGTGCGCTGCCGCGCGTCATCGCGGCGATGGTCGCTGTCGGCGCGCTCGTCACGGTGACCGCGTGCACGAACGGCGAGGCGCAGATCACGCCCACCCGACTGCTGCAGTCCGTCGCCGTCGGGGTCACCACCGACGCCGCCATCCAGAGCGTGCAGTCCACGACGATCGCCATCGGCAACTCCCCCTCGGAGACGACCAGCGAGACGGCCTCGTTCACCCCGGCCGACGTCGCGAACGACATCCCCGTGCGTATCCGCACCTCGTACCGCACCGCGGACTCGAGCGGCACCGACCTGGGCGACCTCAAGGGCTACTCGGGCCGCGTCGAGATCGACGTCACGGTCGAGAACCTCACCGTGAAGCCCCAGGAGCTGACCTACGACGCCGCGGGTCAGTCGCGCACACGCGAAGCGCTCGTGGGCGCGCCCCTGACGATCGCCGCGTCGACCGTCCTCGGAGGCGTGGCCCCCAGCCGCGTGGTCATCGACTCCGACACCGACTCCGCCGTGACCAACGGCGTGCTGAGCCGCTCCGACGACGGCGACGCCGTGGTGCAGTGGGCGTCGCTGCTCGCCCCGCCCTCCGGTCGCGCCAGCAGCACCCTCACCCTTGTCGCCGACGTCGACGACTTCTCGGTGCCCGCGTTCGACATCGCGGTGCAGCCGGGGATCTCGACCGATCCGTCGATCGGCGGTGTCCTCGACGCGGCGTTCAACGACGACCCCACGTCGCAGCTCGCCCTCCAGCGCCGCACCATCGAGGTCGTCGCGGCGGTCAACGAGGTGCTCGGCCGCGCGGGCACCACGATCACCGAGGTACGCACGAACCTCGAGAGCACGGCCGACACCCTGGGTGTGCGCACGGCGCGAGAGCTCGCCGACAGCACCACCTCGCTCGGAACGTCGATGCGGGGTCTCACCGCGCAGCTCACGGGTCTGCAGTCCGACCTCTCGACGACGGTGAACGGAACCAACTCCGCCGTTCTGCAGCAACTCGGCAGCGCCCTGTCGGCCGTCGACGGCATGCTCGGTGACACCAGCGCACCGCCGCCCCCGTCGATCCCGAGCGGCAGCGGATGCTCGGCGACGTCGACGATCCCGGGCGAAGCGAACACGATCTACGGCAACATCCAGCGTCTCGCGGTCGAGCTCGACAACTACGCCTCCGCCGCCGACGAGTGCAAGGGCGAGGTGCAGAACGCGCTGCGCTCGACCATCGGCCCCGACGCTCCCAGCACCGACACCTGCCAGACCCCGTCGACGACGTGCGCCCTGTTCAGCGCGCAGGGCGAGGTGAACGCCACCCTCGCCCAGCTGGTGGTCGACGGTCGCGAGCTCGTCGACTCTCTCAAGCCCGAGCTCATGTCGTCGGTCGTGACGCAGTTCGACCAGACCTCGCAGGCCGTCGAAGCCGTTCAGGCCGCGACGAAGAAGGTCACCGACGGCCTCCCCGACGGCTCCGTCCCGCAGTCGCTGGGCGAGGTCAGCACGGCACTCGACACGCTGTCGGGTTCGCTCGGATCGCTCAACTCCGCACTGTCGCAGGTCAACCAGATCGCTCGCGACGCCCAGGCGGAGTTGGGCAACACCGACCAGCGCGGCTCGATCCGCGAGCAGGCAAACCGACTGGCGGACGAGATCTGTACGCTCGCCCCGGACGATGACTGGACTCCCCCCGGCGGCGGCAACGAGCCCACGCCGAAGCCCACCTCGACCTCCGGAACGGGCGGCGACGACGAGGGAAGCGGCGACTCCGACGCGAAGAGCTCCTCCTCCCCGGTCGTCATCGGCGGCCCGACGCTCGCCGAGGTCGACCGTCTGCGCTCCTTCCTCACGTCCGAGGGATGCGAAGGAGACCAGCTCTCGACCCCGTGGGGTTATTCGGCACCGCTCCTCGACCGCCTGAAGGCCGACACCGCCGCGTGGATCAGCGTCGATGAGAAGACGCAGCCCTCCGGCGACCTCGGCACCGCCATCGCGGGCCTGCTCGACCAGACCTCGAAGGTCCGCGACGCGGTCAACCGCATCAGCTCCTCCGCGTGGAACGGCAACGAGAACCTCACCGCCCTGGTGACCTCACTGACCGACTCGACGAAGGCCCTCGCCGACCAGCGCACCGAGCTCGACCAGCGCATCAACGCCCTCAAGAAGCAGCAGGACGGCCTCGGCCCGAGCATCGAGCGGGCATTCGCCGACGCCGACGCCGAGGCGGCCAAGAAGGTCTCGGCCCTCATCGAGGAGCAGGTGCGCGTCATCTCGGCCCGCGGGAAGACGGATGCCGCCACCATCGGCGCCATGTTCGACCGTTCCGTGTCGGGTCTGACCTCGACCTCGACCGACATCGCGCAGAGCGGCAAAGAGACCGTCGAGTCGCAGCGCGACGATCTCACCGCCGCCGGCGAGGCGATCTCGCAGAGCGTCTCCGCGCAGACCCTGTCGTCGCTGTCGTCGATCTCGTCGAGCATCGGCGCCGCCACCCGTGACACGGACGGCGCGTCCTCGCTCCTGCAGGCCGACCTGAACAAGGTCCTCCTCGACCTGGGCGACCGTCAGGTCAACGGCTCGGGACTGCTGGGATCGATGGTCACCAGCGCCGCGAAGGTCGACACCGCCGACGTCCAGCTCGCCCTGGCCTCGCAGCAGGCGCAGGGATACGCCAACGTGCGCTCCGAAGACGTCGCGGGCATCCTGCTCCAGCAGGCGCAGACGCAGGCCTCGCTGGAGGCCGGAGCGAAGCTGCCGCCGTTCCACATCGAGGCTCCCGCGGGCGCCGCGACGCAGACGGTGTACACCTTCCGGATCGGAGACGGCAAGTGAAGCGTCGCACCGTCGCCCTGATCGCCGGGGCCGCCGCTGTGGTCCTCGTCGCCGCCGGGGTCACCACCTGGTCGCTCACGCGCCCCACCGAGGCCCAGGCGGTCGGCTCGATCCCCGTCGCGATCTCGGCACCGGTCCCCGATGACCTGACGATCGGCGTGATCGTCTCGCTCTCCTCCGCTCCGGGCGAAGGCGCGGAGTGGAAGGATGCCGCGAACGGCGCGGTCGTGGCCGCCCGCCGCCTGGCGCTCGGCGGTCACGACATCACGGTCCGCGCCGTGGACGACAAAGGCACCGCCGACGGCGCTCGCGCCGCCGCGCAGGAGCTCGTCGACGACGGAGCCGCCGGCATCGTCGTCGCCACGAGCGGGTCGCACGTCACCGGCGCGGTCGAGGTCGCCCGCTCGGCAGGCGTCCCCGCCGTCCTCCCGTACGTGAGCGACGGCTCGCTCGCGGGCGACGGCGTGTGGCTGACCGGTCCCACGAGCGACGCGATCAGCGCGGCTCTGCCTGCAGCGCTGAAGAGCGCCTCGTCCGTCCTCCTCGTGGACGCCGGGTACGGTACGCCCGCGGGTCTCTCCCCCGCCGCCATCGTGCCGTTCGCCGCCGGCGGTGACGCCGCGGCCTTCCGTGCCGCCGTCGCCGCGGCCCGTGGATCGCGTCCCCTCGACGCGGTTCTCATCAACGGGCCCGCCTCGACGCAGGCGAGCGTGGTGCAGCTGCTCCAGAGCGACGACGCCGATCTCCCGATCGTCGTCACCCCCGAGGCCACGTCGCCGGCGTTCTCCGAGGCGCTCGTGTCCGCGGGCGGCACCCTCTCGACCGACCTGACCACGGTCGGCGCGGGCTGGAGCGACACCGTCGCCCTCTCGTCCGACGCCGATGGCCGAGCCATGTCCGCCTTCCTCGCGGGCGTGCGCGTCCTCGCCGACGACTCCTCGGCCACGACGCTCTTCGAGGACCGCTCGTTCGCCTCCGTCGCCGGCCTCGCCGACTCGCGCAGTCACGACGCCACCGTCCTGCTCGCGCTCGCCGCGGCATCGGCCGGCAGCACCGAACCCTCCGCGGTCGCCTCGGCGCTCGGCACATCGTCGGCCGGCGCGGCCGACGGCATCGCCGGTCCGCAGCTCGACGGCACGAAGCCCACCGCCCTGGTCCCCGGAATCGTTCCCCTGTATTCGGCGGATCAGAACCTGGGTCTGCGCCCCCTGTCGACCGACACCACCGCACCGCTGGTGTGGTTCGCCGGACAGCCCGACTGACATCTCCCGGAGGCTCCGATGCGTCTGCTGATCGCGATCGACGAAGACGAGCAGGTGGTCGACCTCGCCCGTCACCGCAGCCAGGCGACGCTGGGCGAACTGATCGCGGCGGCGACGGGACACGATCTCGCCCCCGACACCCTCGTCGCGGTCGACGCCGAGCGTCACCCCGCCTCGACGGCGCTGAGCGAGGTGCTGATCCTCGAGGGCACCCGCATCGCCCTCTCGGCGTCGCCCCGACCGAAGCCCGCGACAGACTGGACGGCGACCCTGTCCGGCGGGTTGGAGGCCGGACCGGTCGTCGACGTGCCGCGCGGGCGGGCACTCATCGCGGGACGCTCCCCCCAGGCCGACCTCAGGCTCCCCACCACGAGCGCCTCGTGGGAGCACTTCTCGGCCGCGCGCGACGAAGACGGGCTTCGCGTCGACGACCGCGGATCGACGAACGGCACCCTCGTCGACGGCACAGCCGCCGCCGAGGACGGCACGGTCGTCGAGGGTCCCGCCGTCATCACCGCGGGAGGCACGACCGTGCTCCTGCGCCCCTCGATCGATGAGACCCCCGCCCCCGAACCCGGTTCGCTGCACAACATCACCCCGGCGGCGACCGCGCCCTTCAACCGTCCGCCGCGGCCCGGCCGGCCCCCTGAGCCCGACCCGATCACCCCACCCACCCGCAAGGACGTCCCCCCGGCCTCCAAGTTCAGCATCATCACGGTCGCGGCCCCCCTCGTGCTCGCGTTCGCGATGGTCCTCATGCTCGGCGACGCGCGGTACGCCCTGTTCGCCGCTCTCAGCCCCGTCCTGGGCGTCGGCGTCTGGTTCGAGCAGAAGCGCCGCCACACGAGGAACGTCAAAGAAGAGGACGAGCGGTTCGCGCAGGCTCTGCAGACCCTGCGCGACGACATCGCCTCGGCCGGTCAGGCCGAGAAGGCCCGGAGGATGGATGCCATCCCCGACCCGGCCACGACGCTCCGGCGCGCCGCGATCCCCGCGACCACGCTGTGGCAGCGCCGCGCGGGCTCGCCCGACCTGCTCGCGCTGCACGCCGGCATCGGCGATGTCCCGTGGCGCCCCGCGATCGACGAGCGTTCCGGCACCCGCCTCGAGGACGAGGTCCGCGAGATCCTCGACACCGCCGCGATCCCCGCGGCGCCCGTCGAGATCGACCTCACCGCGGGCGGGGTCGTGGGAATCGTCGGCGACCGCGACGGCGCTCTCGCCCTGGCCCGGAGCCTCGTCATCCAGGCCGGGATCCACGTCGGCCCGGCCGATCTGACCGTCGGGGTCTTCTGCGATGCCGGCCGCTCTCCCGAATGGGCGTGGGCGGGTTGGCTCCCGCACACGCGCCGACAGGGCACGGGCACCCAGGAACGCTGGATGTCCGACAACCGCGAACGCAGCACCGACCTTCTGCGGGGCCTTCGCGACGGCATCCACGACATCCCGACGGCGGCCGTTCTGTTGGTGCTGGACTCCGACGTCCTGACCGAGGGGCGCAATGCTCCCGCGCGCGAGTTGCTCGGCCATGGCCGTCCGGACGGTGCGACCACTCTGTCGCGCGACCGCCAGGGCGTGCAGGTCTCGGGGATCGTCCTCGCGTCGTCCGAAGAGCAGCTCCCCGCCGCGTGCACCGTCGTGGTGCGGGTGGCGCCGGATGCCGCGGCCACCGTCACGCGTCCCGGTGACCTCGTGACGGTCGACGACGTCATCCTCGCGGGCATCGACGTCGACACCGCCGCGGCGGGAGCCCGCGACGTCGCCCGCTTCGACGATCCCGAGCTCGTCGTCCCGGGCGCAGCGCTGCCCGGCCTCGTGCGCCTCCCCCCGCTCCTCGGCCTGGACGAGGTGACGGCGGACGCGGTCCGCGAGCTGTGGGCCAACGCCCGCGGTATCACGGCCCCGATCGGGACGGGCGAGGGCGGCACGATGGAGCTCGACCTCGTGCACGACGGCCCGCACGGCCTCGTCGGCGGCACGACCGGCTCGGGCAAGAGCGAGTTCCTCCGCTCGCTCGTCGCGGGGCTCGCCCTGCGCAACGACCCCACCCGCCTGAGCTTCATCCTCATCGACTTCAAGGGCGGCGCGGCCTTCGCGGCGTGCGAGCGGCTCCCGCACACGATCGGCACCATCAGCAACCTCGACGAGCAGCTGGCCGACCGCGCCCTCCGCTCCCTCGAGGCCGAGATGCGGCGGCGTCAGCGCATCTTCGCCGCGGCGGGCGAAGGCGTCGACAACCTCGACGCCTACCTCGCGACGAAGCCCGCCGAGCCCATGCCGCGGCTGCTGCTCGTCGTCGACGAGTTCGCGATGCTCGCCAAGGACTTCCCCGACGTGCTGTCGTCGCTCGTGAGCGTGGCCGCCGTCGGCCGTACGCTCGGCGTCCACATGATCCTCGCCACCCAGCGCCCCGCGGGTGTCGTCAACGACGACATCCTCGCGAACACGAACCTCCGGGTCGCTCTGCGCGTGCAGAGCCGCGACGACTCGAACAACGTGATCGGTGTCCCGGCGGCATCCGCGATCGGTCGCGCCCAACGCGGTCGCGCGTACATCAAGCGCGGACAGGACGACATCGCGCCCGTGCAGACCGCGCTGGTCACCGGCGCCTCGGAGCGCGCCGTCGTCGAGGCCGTCGAGCTGCAACCGGTGACGTTCTCGGGGATTGCTCCCGCGGCGAAGACGACGGTGGTCGACGACTCGACGACCGACCTCGACGTCGTGATCGAGGCCATCCGCGCGGCGGCCGACGAGGCGGGGATCGCCGCTCCGCGACCGGTGTGGCCCGAGGCGTTGGGCGCCCGTGTGCCGCTGGCCGGGTTCGGCGACGACGCCACGGCGTCGGGGGTCCTCGCGGTGGGCGGCGTGCAGGGTGCGGAGGTGTTCTTCGCCCTCGCCGATGAGCCGGACAGTCAGCGGCAGGTCGCCGCCGGGTGGAACCTGTCGCGGGGCAACCTGCTCGCGGTCGGCATCCCCGGCAGCGGCACCAGCACGGCCCTGTCATCGATCGCTCTGGCCCTCGCGGCCGAGTCGCACCCCGACGACCTCGACATCCTCGTGCTCGATGCCGGTGCCCGCGACCTCGCGCCCCTCGCCGACCTGCCCCACACCGTGGCCTACGTGGGGGCCGGGGGCGGTGCGCGCGAGCAGCAGGCGCGATTCCTGCGCCACCTCCGCACCGACCTCGAGCGGCGCCGCGCCGACGAGGGACAGCGGCGCCGCGCGATCGTGCTGATCGACGGGCTGGCGGCCCTGCGCGACGAGTTCCAGGACCACGAGGGACAGCAGCTCCTCGACGGCCTCTACCGCGCGTACGCCGACGGCCCCGAGCTCGGCCTGCATTTCGCCGTGTCGACGACCCGCGCCAAGGCGGTCCCCTCGGCGATCGACGAGGTCACCACCCAGAAGTGGATGTTCCGCCTCGCCGACCCCTACGACTACACCTCCGCGGGCCTGCGCCCCAAGGACGCCCCGGCATCGGTACCGGGTCGCTGCGTCCTCGCCGAATCGGCCCGGCAGGCGCACGTCGCCACCCCCGTCGGCGGCTTGGCCAGCGCCGTCACCCGCGTGAAAGAGACGTACGCGGGCGCCGCGCCGAAGGCTCCCGTGGTGGGCCGCCTGCCCGAGCAGGTCGGGATCGCCGACCTCGGCGTCGCGGCCGACCTCCGGCAGGAGCCGTGGCGCATCCCCATCGGCGTCGCCGAGTCCGACCTCGCCCCCGCTTTCCTCGAGGTCTACGAGGGCGAGCACGTCCTCGTCGCCGGACCCGCCCGCTCCGGCAAGTCGACGCTGCTCCTCGCGATCGCGCAGGCCCTGCGGACGACTCCGGATGCCACGGCCCCGGTGACCGTGTGGGGTGTCTGCGGTCGCCGCTCACCGCTGGCCACGGCCGACCTCGACCGCGTCGTCGTCGGATCCGACGACATCCCCGCGCTCGTGGCATCCGTGCGTCTCGAGAAGGGGCCGGTCGTCATCCTGGTCGATGACGCCGAGTCGTTCGAGGATTCCGACCAGTCGCTCGCGGGGCTGCTCACGATGTCGCAGCCGCACGTGCTGGTCATCGCGGCGGGACGCTCCGCCGACCTCCGCGCGCAGTACTCCGGCTGGACGAAGACCCTGCGCAAGTCGCGCTGCGGGGTGCTGCTGCAGCCCGACGTCGACTACGACGGCGATCTGCTGGGCGTCACGCTCCCCCGCCGCGCCCCCGTCGCCGTCACCACCGGCCGCGGGTACGCGTGCGTCGCGGGCGCGGCCCGCTTCGTCCAGGCGGCGGGGCCGTCGGTCGCCGTCCCCGCGGGCTGAGCGGAACGCCTGCTCCGCACGCGACTCGGCGCGCCCCAGCGCGACTCCGCGCGCCTCAGCGCGTCGTGATGCCGAACGGCGGGCTCACGAGGTCGGTGAAGTTGCCGACCCGCGCACGGACCGTGCAGTCGGGGGCGACCGACAGCGCCGTCACCACGAGACCGTCCGATGAGACCGTCAGCGCTCCGGCGCACCCGTCGCTGAAGCGCACCCCGCTGGTCCCCCCGGCGACGGCGTCGAGCATGGCGCTCGGCTCCCCGACCGACGGGCTCGTGAACAGGGGGTTCACCGGATCCGGACCGCTGGGCCAGACGGGGAGCAGCGTGACGGGCAGCGCCGTCCCGCCGACGGTGCGAGAGGGCGTCGTGACCTGAACGCTGCGCAGCCGCTGCACGGGATACGCCGCCCCCGACACCTCGGAGTCCGAGATCGCCTTCGTCGTGGCCGCCGCGGCCGCCTTCAGCCAGGCATCGACGGCCTCTTGGCCGTTCAGCGCGATCGAGACCTGGGCGGTGACGGTGACCGAATCCTGCGTCGGGACGGTCAGGCCGTCGACGCTCCATCCGCACGGCACCGAGATGCCGGTGACGCTCGCCTGGTTGCGATCGACCGTGGCGTCCGACCACGTGACGGCGGGACACGCGTCCGATTCCGCGGCGCCGGGCAGCACCTCGAGGAACGGCCCGCCGAGGGGAGCATTCTGCGCGCCGTACTCGATCGTGACGGTCGCCAGCTTCTTCTCCGGGTCGTAGCTGACCGAGCGGCTCACGCTCAGTCCGGTCGGCAGGGCCCGGTCCTGCTGGCTGGAGGTCACGACGGGTCCGGCCGCGGCCGGTGCGGCCTCCCCCGCGGGAGGACGGAACAGGAAGAACGCCGCGACCGCGGCCACGGCGACCACCGCGGCTCCCGCGATCCAGAGGGCGCGGCCGCGCGGCATCCGGGTCCACAGCGAGGTCTTCGTCTCGGTCTCTGCCTCGACCGGCTGGGGCGCCTCGCGGCGGGGCATCGGCCGGAGCACGGTGGCCTGGCTCGCCGCACCGAGGTCGGGGGCGGGCTCATCCGACGGCACCGCCACCGGTTCGGGCCCCGTCGGGGCGACGCCCCGGAGCACGGTTGCGGGCCTTTCCGCCTCGGCGAAACCCTCGGGAGCGGCGACCGGCGTGAGAGCCGCGAGCTCCGCGACCGACCCTCGCAGGCGCCGCAGGGTCGTCGCGGCCTCCGCGGCCGAGGGGCGATCCGCCGGGGCCTTCGCGAGCAGGCGGGCCAGAACGCGCCAGAGGTCATCGGGCACGTCGAGCGGGGGCACTTCTGCGCTGACGTGCCGATACGCGACGGTGAAGTCGGTGCCGGGGCCGGCGAACGGCGTCCGCCCGGAGAGGAGTTCGTAGAGCAGGATGCCGCTGGCATAGACGTCGCTCGGCGGCCCGGCCTCTCCGATGGTGACGAGCTCGGGCGACATGTACTCGGGCGTGCCGATGACCGCGGTCGTCGAGCGCCGACGCTCGTCGAGCACGCGCGCGATGCCGAAGTCGACGACACGGACGGCAGCCCCGGGGTCGTCGCCGTCTCGCGCGTCACGATCGAGCAGCACGTTGTCGGGCTTGATGTCGCGGTGGACCGTGCCCACCGCGTGCGCGGCGGCGAGCGCGTCGAGCACGGCCGCGGTGAGGGCGACGGCTTCGGCGGGCGGCAGGGTGCCGCGCTCGTCGAGGGCCTGACGCAGGCTCCCGCCCTCGACCAGGTCCATGATGATCGCGAGGCGCTCGCCCTCGACCACGAGGTCGCGCACCGCGACGACGTGCGGGTCGCGCAGTCGGGTGAGCACGGTGCGCTCGCGGATGAAACGTTCGACGAGGTCGGCATCCTGCGCGTGTTCCCGGCGGAGCACCTTCGCGGCGCGCAGTGATTCGTCGCGCACGTCGCGCACACGCCAGACTTCGCCCGCGGCGCCGGATCCGATCCGGTCGACGAAACGGTACGAGGCGCCCAGCGCCTCACCGATCTCCGGTTCCACCCGTTCCCCCCGCTCTCCCTCTCTCAATTTATCCGGCCGCGCGCTTCGATCCTGACGCTTGCGCGGCGCGTGGTCCCGCCGCTTGCGCGACGCGCGACGGCGCGGCAAGGGGCCGCCGAGCGGACGGCCGCGCGACGCCCGCCCGGGTCAGCGCGGACTCACTCCGATGCGGCGTCGTCGATCGCGCGCTCGAGGCGCTCGATCTTGCCGTCGATCTCGCCCGTGCGGCCGGGTCGGATGTCGGCCTTGAGCACGAGCGACACGCGCGAGCCGTACGGCAGGACCGCCTCGGTGGCGCGCTTGACGACGTCGAACACCTCGTCCCACTCGCCCTCGATCTCGGTGAACATCGAGGTGGTGCGGTGAGCGAGGCCCGAGGAGCGCACGATGGAGACCGCGGCCGCCACGGCATCGTGCACCGACCCGTCGGTGTTCTCGGCAGACAGGCTGCCCGTTCCGGACGGGGCGACGGAGAAGGCGACGAGCATGCTGTCGAGGTTAGTCGGCCGTCGCCGCGACCGTCGTCGTGCGGCGGCCCGTCACCAACTCGCGCAGGTCGCCGGGGCGCGCGACGCGCCCCACGGGCACCCGCACCACGCGCACGATCGCCCACACCATGAGCACGAGCGCGAGGATGTTGCGCGCCTCGAGCAGGAAGACCGGGAAGGGAGCGGGGTGCGTGGCCATCAGGCCGTCGTAGACCATCGGGTACATCCACTGCGTGAGCCCGGCGATCACGAGGGTGAGCGCCGCGAGACCGTACCACCGACGACGATCGATTATCAGCCCGAGGATCACGGGGGCGAACACCCACACGTAGTACTGCGGCGAGCCGACCTTGTTGAGCGCGATGAACGCGGTCACGAGGGCCAGCGAGAGCGGTGGGAACAGGGTCACGAAGGTCGCGCCCGCCCAGAGCTTGCGCGCACCAACGACCGCGACACCGGCCATGACGAGGAGCATCAGCGGGGTCATGATCGCGATGACCGGCTCGACGCCGGGACCGGTCACCTGGAACGTGAGCACGCCGCCGTCGTAATAGACCTCCGAGCCCGGGACGTAGAACGAGGCGAGGATCATGTACAGACCCCCGACGGGCGCCTCCATCTGGATCCCACGCGAGGTCTGATCCCCCACGAAGCCGAGCACGAACGGCGCACCGCCCAGCGCCACCACGGGGATGACCGTGGCCAGCGACACCGCGACCGCGCCCCAGACGAGCGAGAGCCGGCGACGCACCACGATGAGTCCCGCCGCGAGGATCGCCGCGGGCCATACCTTCATCCACACCGCGATCGACAGGAGGACGGATGCCACGAACGGCCGCCGCACGAGCCAGATGCTGCCGAGGATCGCGAACGGCACCGTGATCCCGTCGATGCGGTAGAGCCCCACCGGCCCGATGAGCAGGATCGCGGCGAGCCAGAACCACGCGGCCACGACCCGGCCGGTCGAGCGGCCCTTGCCGACGAGGATGACGAAGGCGACGAGGTTCGCCAGCGACACGGTGAGCGCCCACGCCGGGGTGTAGCCGATCGCCCACGCGAACACCCACGCGAAGGTCATGGGCACGAAGGCGAGCTGCGGGTAGATCCACTTCTCGGTGATGCCGGGCCATTCCCACGTCGTGGACCGCGTGCACGAGGTCACGTCGATGCCCCCGAACAGCGCGCAGCGCGACCAGGGTTCGTACACCAGGTACACGTCACCCATGGGTTCGTTCGGCTGCTGGTAGCCGAGGACCGCCACGGTGACGTGCACGGCGACGAACGCGATCAACAGGGGAACGACACGCCTCAGCACCGCCTCATCCTAAGCGGGAGACCCCCGACGGCCCGGACGGGCAGCCGCCCTCGGCCGGTGCGGACGCGGCAACCGTTACGCGATCGAGTCCGACAGCACCTCCGCGATCACCCGCGGCAACGCCTCCGCCACGTCGAGCGCGGTGATCGGCCCGCCCGCTCCCCCGTGGATCCCGGATGCCGCCCGCCCGGCCGTCCCGTGCAGCCACGCCGCCGTCGCGGCGCACGCGGCGAGGTCGTCGAGACCGACGCGATCCTCGGCGACCGCGCCCGCCGTCACGGCGCCGAGAACTCCCGCGAGCACGTCACCGGTCCCCGCGGTCGCGAGCCAGGGTGTGCCCGCCCGCACCCGACGGGTCCACCCGCCCGCGGTCGCGACGATCGTCGTCGCCCCCTTCAGCAGGACCACGCCGCCGAACGCCGCAGCGGTCTCGCGCGCCGCCTCCTCGCGAGCGTCGTCGTCCGTGGCATCCATCGACGGCAGCCCCAGATCGGAGCGGAGACGATCGAGTTCCCGCGCGTGCGGCGTCACGATGACGGGGGCGCTGGCCCCGACGACGAGATCGAGCGCACCGGCGTCGACGACGACGGGGAGGTCGCCGTTCAGCAGGCCGCGCAGCGCCGCCGTCTCGGCCGCGTCACGCTCGGCGGCATCCGTTCCCGATCCGATCACCCACGCCTGCACGCGCCCGTCGGCGGTCACCGTCTCGGGCCGACGCTGCAGCACGAGATCCTGCGCGCGCTCGGGTCCGAGGTAGCGCACCATGCCCGTGCCGGTGCGCCACGCAGCCTCGACGCCGAGCATCGCCGCGCCGGGGTACCGGGTCGATCCCGTGCGAAACCCCACCACCCCGCGGGAATACTTGTCGTCGTGGGCCGTTGGCCTCCGAAGGGCACGGGAGGCATCCTCCCCGGTCCATTCCTTCGCCGTCATGGCGTCACCATAGAACGCAAAGGTCCCCGTGAGCACCCTCTTCACACCCCTGTCCGTCCGCGGTATCGAGACGCGCAACCGCCTGTGGGTCTCGCCCATGTGCCAGTACAGCGCGACCGAGGGGATGCCGAACGACTGGCACCACGTCCACCTCGCCCAGTTCGCGGCCGGGGGTGCGGGCCTCGTCATCGCCGAAGCGACCGCCGTCTCCCCGGAGGGGCGCATCTCGCCCGACGACGTCGGCCTCTGGAACGACGCACAGGCCGAAACGTGGGCCCCGATCGTCGCGGCGATCCGCGCGCGCGGTTCGGTCGCGGGCGTGCAGCTCGGCCACGCGGGACGCAAAGCGTCGACCACGTCGCCGCTCACCGGTGGCCGCGGCAGCGTCGCGCCCGCGGACGGCGGCTGGACGACCGTCGCCCCCTCGGCGCTCGCGTACGACTCCTTCGCCGAACCGGTCGCGTTGGATGCGGCAGGCATCGAGAAGGTCGTCGCCGATTTCGCGGATGCCGCCCGCCGGGCGGTCGCGGCCGGATTCGAGGTCGTCGAGATCCACGCCGCGCACGGCTACCTCCTGCACCAGTTCCTCTCCCCGCTCACGAACCACCGCGACGACGTCTACGGCGGCTCCTTCGAGAACCGCGTGCGCCTCGTCGTGCGCGTGACCGAGGCCGTGCGCGCCGCCGCTCCCGACGCCGCCGTGTTCGTCCGGTTCTCGGCGACCGACGCCGCCGAGGGCGGGTGGGACGTGGCCGACACCGTCGCCGCGTCCCGGCTGGTCGCCGAGGCGGGCGCCGATCTCATCGACGTCTCGAGCGGCGGGCTCGTGCCGCATCAGCACATCGTCCCCGGACCGGGATACCAGGTCGACTACGCGGCGACCGTCCGCCGCGAGACCGGGCTGCTCGTCGCCGCCGTCGGAATGATCGACGACCCGACCTTCGGCGAGCAGATCCTGGCCGACGGCCATGCCGACGCGATCCTGTCCGCCCGCGAATGGCTCCGCGACCCGCACTACGCGCTTCGCGCCGCGGCGACGCTCGGCGACCCCGTTCCCGCTCCCGCGCAGTACCTCCGCGCCTACTGAGCCGCTCGGGCGGGCGCACGGCGAACCCCGCGCGGACCGGGCGGCCCACGCGTGCCGCCCGACGGTGAGAACACCGGATGCCACGAGCCGTCAGGCCCGTGGCATCCGGTGTTCTGCGTTCAGGCGAAGCGGCGACGCGCGGTCGCGTCCTGCACCTCGCCGACCAGCTCTTCGATGACGTCCTCGAGGAAGAGCACCGCGCGCACGTCGCCGGCCTCATCGCGCACCTGCGCGAGGTGACGACCGGAGCGGCGCATGAGAGCGAGGGCGTCCTCCAGGTCGGTCGTCTCGAGCACCGACACCATGTGGTGGATGCGCTTGCTCGGGATGGGGCGCGCCATGTCGGCATCCGACCCGTCCGCCGCGCGGAGCACGTCCTTGAGGTGCACGTAGCCCGTGGGATGGCCGGCCTCGTCGACGATCACGTATCGCGAGTAACCGTGCTGCGCGACCGCGCGCTCGATCTCGCCCGGCGTGGTCCGCTCCGGCAGCGTGACGAGCTCGGCCATCGGCACGGCGATGTCGGCGGCCTTCTTCTCGGTGAACTCCACGACCGCCGTGACCGTACCCGCGGCGTCGTCGAGCACGCCCTCGCGCCGCGACTGGTTCACGATGGTGGCGACCTCATCGAGGGTGAAGGTGGATGCCGCCTCATCCTTGGGCTCGACCCGGAAGAGCCGCAGCACGTGGTTCGCGGTCCAGTTCAGCGCGACGATGATCGGGTGGAACGCCTTCGACACCGCGACGAGCGGCGGGGCGAGCATGAGCACCGCCCGGTCCGGCAGCGAGAACGCCAGGTTCTTCGGAACCATCTCGCCGAACACGACGTGCAGGTACGACACCAGCAGCAGGGCGACGACGAAGCCGACCACGCCGACGGCCGCCTCGGGCAGCCCGGTGAGCCCCAGCGGCCCCTCGAGCAGGTGGTGGATCGCCGGCTCCGAGACGTTCAGGATCAGCAGCGAGCAGATCGTGATGCCGAGCTGGCACGTGGCCAGCATGAGCGTCGCGTGCTCCATCGCGTAGAGGGCCGTCTTGGCCGCACGAGAACCGCGCTCCGCGAGCGGCTCGACCTGCGAGCGACGCGCCGAGATGACGGCGAACTCCGCGCCGACGAAGAAGGCGTTGGCGACGAGGAGCACGACCAACCAGGCGATTCCTGCCCAATCGCTCATCGCTGATCACCGCCCTTCGCGGCGCGCACGAGGTCGTCGATGTTCTCCTCCACCGGGTTGGCCGTGTACTCCACGCGATCGACACGACGGCCGTCCATGCGGTTCACGGTCAGGACGCCCTCCTCGATGTCGACGGTGTCCCCCACCGCGGGGATCCGTTCGAGGGTCGCCATGATGAAGCCGCCCACGGTGTCGTAGGCGTCGCCCTCGGGCACGCGGACGCCCGCACGGTCGAGCGCCTCGTCGGGACGCAGGTCGCCGGGGAAGGTCAGCGACACGGCCGTGCGCACCACGCCCGCGCGCGAGCGGTCGTGCTCGTCGAGCACCTCGCCGACGATCTCCTCGACGAGATCCTCGAGCGTCACGATGCCCGCTGTCCCGCCGTACTCATCGACGACGATCGCCATCTGGTAGCCGCGCGAACGCAGCTCCGACACGAGGGCGTCGAGGTGCACCGTCTCGGGAACGCGGAGTGGTTCGGTGGCGAGGGCCGCCACCGGCACCTCGCCGCGCTTCTCGCGGGGCACGCCGATCGCGGCCTTGAGGTGCACGACGCCGACGATGTCGTCCATCGACTCGCCGTACACGGGAAAGCGGCTGTGCCCGGTCCGTCGGGCGAGCTGCACGACGTCGTCGGTGGGGTCGCCCGCGGCGAGCGCGTGAACGCTCGGGCGGGGCGTCATGACGTCGGCCGCGCTGAGGCGCGCGAACGTGAGGCTGCGATCCAGCAGCGAGGCGGTGTCCTTCTCGAGCATGCCGGCGCTCGCCGACCGCTTGACGAGGCTCGACAGCTCCTCGGCCGACCGGGCCCCCGACAGCTCCTCCTTGGGCTCCACGCCCATCGCGCGCAGCACGCCGTTGGCGCTGCCGTTGAGCACGACGATCGCGGGCTTGAAGACGGCGGTGAAGGCGACCTGGAACGGGATGACGAGCTTCGCCGTCTGCCGCGGGATGGCGAGCGCGAAGTTCTTCGGCACCAGTTCGCCCAGGATCATCGACAGCACGGTCGCAAAACCGACGCCGATGACGGCCGCGACCGAGACGGTCACCGCCTCGGGCAGTCCCCACGACGCGAACACGGGGCGCAGCAGGTTCGAGATCGCCGGTTCCATCGTGTAACCGGTGAGAAGCGTCGTCAGCGTGATGCCCAGCTGCGCGCTCGACAGGTGCGTCGAGGTGATGCGCAGTGCATCGATCGTGAGCGACAGTCGGGACTCGCCGGCTTCGCGGCGGGCTTCGAGGTCGGCGCGGTCGAGGTTGACCAGCGCGAACTCGCTCGCGACGAAGAGTCCGGTTCCCACGGTGAGGAGCAGCCCCACGCCCAGCATGACGTAATCCATCAGGCATCACCCCCGCTCGAGCGGTCGGCGGGAGAGGGTCGTTGGGGCCTGGGTCTACAACTGGGAGGGTCGTCCATCGTGCCGACGATTCTAGGGCAGCGCCACGCCCCTCGCGGCCGGTCGGATCGGATCCGTGCCGCGGGCAGGATGGAGGAATGGATGCCACCTCCCCGGCGCAGGCGCGCGCGATGTCCGCCGAGGCCGCCGTCGTCCGTCGCTTCGTCCATCGCTTCGGCCCGGTCGCGTGGGCGCACGCCGCGGCGCCCGGAGTCTCGGGGGCGCGCACGTGGCACTACTGGTGGCATGCGCATCTCGTGCACGCGTTCAGCGAGGCGCAGGAGCACCGCCCCGATCCGCGCCGCGCTCGCCTCCTGCGGGAGCTGCACCGCGGCGTCACCCTGCGCACGCTCGGGCGCTGGACCACGCCGTTCTACGACGACGTCGCGTGGATGACCCTCGCCCTCCAGCGCTACGACCTCGGGGATCGGCGGATCGAGCGGCTCGTCCGCCGACTCGACGACGCGATCGACCCCGCCGTGGGGGCTCTGCCGTGGGCGGTGGGCAGCAGCCTCTACAACGCGCCCGCCAACTCCCCCTCCGCGATCGCCCTGGCGTGGACCGCGCGACGCGGCTCGGCCGTCGATCTCGACGCGTGGGTCGCCCGGGCCCTCGACGACCCCGGGACGGGACTCGTCCGCGACGGCGTCGAGCACGGCGTCGTCCGGCCCGAGCTGTGGACGTACAACCAGGGGGTGGCGATCGGCTCGGCTCTCGCCCTCGCGGAGACGGCGCCCGACGCCGATTCCCGCGATGCGCACCTCGCTCGCGCCGCGGGCCTCGTCGCGGCGGTCGAGCGCTGGTGCGCCCCGGACGGCGGCCTGTTCCCCGCCGTCGGGGGCGGGGACGGCGGTCTGTTCGCCGGCATCCTCGCCCGCCATCTCGCGGAGGCCGCCGTGTCGTTCGCCGACGACCCCGCGGACGACGAGCGTCGAGCGGTCTCGGACAGCGCGCGACGCCTGGTTCGCGTCAACGCCGAGGCGCTGTGGGAGGGCCGTCGCGGCGACCTGTTCCCCGCCGACCCGCGTCGGGCGGCACGCGCCGACGGAGACGACCTCGACCTCTCGGTCCAGCTCGGGGCGTGGATCACGCTCGAGGCCGACGTCGCGGCATCGGTCACCGACTGACGGACTTCACCAGCTGACGGGAAGGGCCTTGCCCTCTTCGTAGCCGGCGGCCGACTGGAGTCCGACGCGCGCACGCTCGTGAAACTCCGCCACCGTGGCCGCACCCGCGTACGTGAACGACGAGCGCACGCCCGAGGTGATCATGTCGAGCAGGTCTTCCAGGCCCGGACGCTGCGGGTCGAGGTAGATGCGCGACGACGAGATGCCCTCGGCGAAGAGCTCTTTGCGGGCGCGTTCGAACGGATCGAGCCGGCCGAAGCGCCCTTGCACAGCCTTCGTCGAGGCCATGCCCCACGACTCCTTGTAGATGCGACCGCCCTCATCGGTGCGGAGGCGCCCCGGGGACTCGATCGTCCCCGCGAACCACGAGCCGATCATCACGGATGCCGCGCCCGCCGCGAGCGCGAGGGCCACGTCCCGGGGGTAGCGCACCCCGCCGTCCGCCCACACGTGCGCCCCGACGCCGCGCGCCGCCTCGGCCGTCTCGAGGACGGCCGAGAACTGCGGGCGACCGACGGCGGTCATCATGCGGGTCGTGCACATCGCGCCCGGACCGACACCGACTTTGAGGATCGACGCGCCGGCATCGGTGAGGTCGCGCACGCCCTCGGCGGTGACGACGTTGCCCGCGGCGATCGGGATGCCGAGGTCCAGCGCCGCGACCTCGCGGAGCGCGCGCAGCATCTGCGCCTGGTGCCCGTGCGCCGTGTCGACGACGAGCACGTCGACCCCGGCCGCGGCGAGCGCGCGGGCCTTCCCCGCGACATCGCCGTTGACGCCGACGGCCGCGG
>NZ_JARHXC010000249.1:0-19020 GCF_029222405.1 Microbacterium sp. Kw_RZR3
GGATGGGATGGTGATCTAGCCGCGCGATCACGCGGTGAAACGGGGTTGTGCATGGTCCGCGACGCTTAGGCGTGGACCATCCCTCGAATCAGGCGCTCTGCGTGATATGCGGTGCTCGGCTGGTGAAGAACGGTAAGACCGCCGCCGGAACACAGCGATGGCGCTGCCCCGACTGCGGCGCATCATCTGTCCGCTCCCGACGCGACGTGAGCGAGCGGGAGCAGCTGCGCCGGTTCCTGCGCTGGTTGACGGGCAAAACAACGCAAGCCGAAATCGGCGGCGGAACCGGGCGCTCATTTCGTCACGACACCGCCTGGTGCTGGGGTCTGCAGCCCGTGATGCCGGTCACCGGCGAAGTTCACGATGTCGTCCTCGTCGACGGTGTCTGGATCGGCTCCTGGTGCCTTCTCATCGCCCAATCCGACACCGGACGCGTCCTCGCCTGGCAGTGGTGCGCCCGAGAATCCACCGCCGCGTGGACGGCCCTGTTCGAACAGGTCCCGCCCCCGGTCGTCGTCGTCACCGACGGCGGTTCCGGCATCCGCTCCGCCCTAGCCACGACCTGGCCCGACACCGCCGTGCAACGCTGCATCTTCCACCTGCAACTGAACGTCACCCGCGAGCTGACGCGCAATCCCCGCACCCGCGCCGGCCGCGACCTGCGCCAGATCTCCCTCGCGTTGACCGCGGTCCACACCATCGATGACGCCATCTCCTGGCGGCTCACGTTGCAAGCGTGGTGGCAGACCCACGGGCATCTCACCAAAGAACGCACCCTCTACGCGAACGGGCACTTCGGGTTCACCCACTTCAAACTCCGCCGAGCCTGGAATGTCCTTCATCGCGCCGCAGAATCAGGGCACGTGTTCACCACTCTCCAGCACGGAAACCCCCGCACCACTTCACGCCTGGAGGGTTTGAACAGTCAGATCCGCCACCTTCTGCGCCATCACCGGGGCATGCCCACCGAGCACCGCCGCAAAGCCGTCGAGTGGTTCCTGCTGCTGCACGAGGTTCCCCTCGAGCGCGCGCACCGGCACGCCATCACGCCCACCCCGCCGGCCACACCCGACGAGCCCGACGACGACGGACAGCCAGCTCTCTACGACACCGCCGTCACCGCCGAGGAAGGCCTCTGGATCCGAACCGGATGGGCAGGACGGAGCTGACACGCCCGAGCCATACACACGTTCTTGCCTATAAGCCGAACGTGCGGAGCGGCGCGTCGATGAAAACAAAGACGCCCTCCCGGAAGAGGGCGTCGGGCAGCGATCGTGACAATCAACCGCTGCTGTGGTGTCCGCCCAGTTTATCACCGCAGGGAAGTGGAGGGGAGTGTGGAAGCCGCAGAAGCAGAACGTCTCATCGTCTACATCGATGGCTTCAACCTGTATCACGGCCTGCACGACGCGGCTGGTAACCGGCTGCTGTGGCTCGACATCGTCAAGCTCGCGACAACTCTGCGGCCGCGGTCAGCTCTCGTTCAGGTCACGTACTTCACCGCCATCGTCCTGAACGAACCCGATGCGCAGGCTCGCCAGGATCGGTACCTCGCCGCGCTCCGCAGCTTGCACCCGAGCCGATTGACCGTGATCAAAGGCCAGTTTCAGGAGAAGTCTCGGACCTGTCGATCGTGCGGGGCGACATGGACCAGCTACGAAGAGAAACAGACGCATGTGAACATCGCTGTACACCTCGTCGCCGACGTCGCCGCGAACAGGGCCGAATCGTTCATGCTCATGACCGCCGACACCGATATCATCCCCGCCGTGAAAATGGCCTGGGGCGCGAATCCCAACGCACACATCTTCGCTCACTTCCCTCCTCATCGTGGTTCAGACGCCATGCGTCGTCTGATGCCCGCATCGCGACGCACCACCCTTGCCCGCGTGGAGAAGTGCCTGCTCCCTGCGGTCGTGAAGTCTCAGGACGGCGCAACCTTCCGGCGGCCCGAGAAATGGGACCCTTTGCCCGCCTCCGATGTCGTTGCTCCTCCGGCTGCGGCTGGTGAGCACGTGTGTTCATCGCCTCCACGGCAGCCCGGTAGCTGAGGTCGCGCGAGTACCATCCCCCGATCGGCGGGGGCAACCCTCGTGCCCGGATCCGCCCCGCATCGACAGGATGGACGCACGACGCCGGGCACCGACGCCCGCACCGAGGCGAGGGGGCCGGATGCGAACAACGAAACGGATCGTGGCCGGGGCGTCCGCGGTGGTCCTCGCCGGCACACTCGGCGCCTGTTCCGCGGGCGACGGGGTGCCGACCCTCACCTGGTACATCAACCCCGACGACGGCGGTCAGGCTGAGATCGCGGCATCCTGCACCGAAGCCGCCGACGGCGCGTATCGCATCGAGACCTCGCTGCTGCCGCGCGATGCCGCCTCGCAGCGGGAACAGCTCGCCCGGCGTCTCGCCGCGAGCGACCGCTCGCTCGACATCATGAGCCTCGACCCGCCGTTCATCCCCGAGCTCGCCGAGCCCGGATTCCTCGCTCCCGTCCCCGATGAGCTGCAGGACACCGACGGCATCGTCGAGGGCGCGGTGCAGTCGGCCAGCTGGAACGGGGAGCTCGTGACGGTGCCGTTCTGGGCCAACACGCAGCTGCTCTGGTACCGCAAGTCGGTCGCCGAAGCCGCCGGTCTCGACATGACGCAGCCGGTCACGTGGGACCAGATCATGCAGGCCGCGGAAGACCAGAACAAGCAGCTCGGCGTCCAGGGCGCACTCGCCGAGTCGCTCACGGTCTGGATCAACGCCCTCGTCGCCTCGGGCGGCGGCAAGATCCTCGAGGATCCCGAGGCGAAGCCCGACGAGATGCAGCTGGGCCTCGAGTCCGACGCGGGCAAGAAGGCGGCCGAGATCATCGGGCGTATCGGATCGTCGAACCTCGGCGGCCCGGGACTGCCGACGGCCGACGAGAACGCGAGCATGAACCTCTTCCAGGGCGACAACGGATCGTTCATGGTCAACTGGCCGTTCGTCTACCCGGCCATGCAGGGCGCGGCCCCCGAGGTCGTCGAGGACCTCGGCTGGGCGGTCTACCCCCGAGTGGATGCCGGGACCCCGGCCGCTCCTCCCGTCGGAGGGATCAACCTCGGCGTCGGTGCGTACAGCGAGCACACCGACCTGGCCTGGCAGGCCGTGAAATGCATCGTCAGCCCCGAGAACCAGGCGCAGTACTTCGTCACCAACGGCAACCCGCCCTCCAACCTCGCCGCGTACGACGACGCCGAGGTGAACGAGAGGTTCCCGATGGCCGACACGATCGCGGAGTCGCTGCAGCTGGGCGCGCCCCGACCGCAGACGCCGTATTACAACGAGATCTCCATCGGGCTGCAGCGCACGTGGCATCCACCGAACGCCGTCACCCCCGATACGACGCCGCAGACCTCGACCGACTTCATCCTCGCGGTGCTCAGAGGGGAGCGACTGCTGTGACCGACACCACCGTCACCCGTGCCACTCGGCACACCGAACCGGAGGCCCCGAAGAAGAAGCGCCGCTCTGACCGCGCGCGGGCGGAGGCCCGGCTGGGCTGGATGCTCGCGGGCCCCGCGTTCGGCATCATGCTCCTGGTCACGCTGTATCCGATCGTGCAGGCGCTGTGGGATTCGCTCTTCAGCCTGCGACTGACGGCACCGGACGACCGGGAGTTCATCTGGTTCCGCAACTACCAGGTCATCCTCGGCGACCCGGCGTTCTGGCAATCCATGGGCGTCACGCTCTTCATCACCGTCGTCACGGTGCTGCTCGAGCTGATCATCGGCTTCGGTTTCGCGCTCGTGATGCACCGGGCGATCAAGAAGCTCCGCGGCTTCGCCCGCACGGCGATCCTCGTGCCCTACGGCATCATCACCGTCGTCTCGGCCTTCGCGTTCTTCTACGCCTTCGACATCAACTCCGGCGGGTACGTCAACAGCTGGCTGTCGTGGATCCCCGGGTTCGACGAGAACCTCAACTGGTTCGCTTACCAAGGCACCTCGCTCACGGTCATCATCCTCAGCGAGGTCTGGAAGACCACGCCCTTCATCTCGCTCCTGCTGCTGTCGGGCCTCGCGCAGGTGCCCGGTGACCTCGAGGAGGCCGCGAAGGTCGACGGAGCCACGGGGTGGGAGGTGCTCCGCCGCGTCATTCTGCCGAACATGAAGGCCGCGATCATGGTGGCCGTGCTCTTCCGCACGCTCGAGGCGTTCCGCATCTTCGACAACATCTTCATCATGACCGCGGGGGCCAACGACACCGAAGCGCTGTCGCTGCTGGCCTACAACACCTCGATCGGGCGCCTCGAGATCGGACTCGGGTCGGCCATCTCGGTGCTGCTGTTCCTCAGTGTGCTGATCATCGCCGGCATCTTCATCAAGGGCTTCAAAGTGGATCTGTCTGCGGGGAGGAACTCCTGATGCGTGCAATGACCTGGCCCCAGCGGATCATGTGGCTCGTGATCATCGCGGTCGTGCTGGTGTGGTCGCTCTTCCCGGTCTTCTCGATTCTGATGACGTCGTTCAACACGCAGGCGGGCCTCTTCTCCGGAACGCTGCTGCCCACCGAATGGACGCTCGACAACTACGCAACGATCCTCGCCCCGGGCGGTAGCGCGCAGGACCTGTTCCTCCCGGCGCTGCGCAACTCGATCGGCATCTCGCTCATCGCGACGTTCATCGCCGTGGTGCTCGCCACCCTCTGCGCCTACGCGATCGCCCGGCTCGACTTCCCCGGCAAGCGCATCATCCTCACCACGGCGCTCGCGGTGTCGGTCTTCCCGATCGTGTCGATCGTGACGCCGCTGTTCAACCTGTGGCGCGTGGTCGGCCTCTACGACACCTGGCTCGGCCTGATCATCCCGTACCTGTCGTTGACCCTGCCGATCTCGATCTGGACGCTCGCCGCGTTCTTCCGCCAGATCCCGTGGGAGCTCGAGCAGGCCGCCCAGGTCGACGGGGCGACGCCCTTCGAGGCGTTCCGCAAGACCGTCGTGCCGCTCGCGGCCCCCGGTGTCTTCACCACCGCGATCATCGCGTTCTTCATCGCGTGGAACGACTTCGTCTACGGCATCTCCCTGACATCGACGGATGCCGCCCGCCCGGTGCCCGCGGCCCTGTCCTTCTTCACCGGGGCCTCGCAGTTCGAGGAACCCACGGGTGCGATCTCGGCGGCGGCCATCGTCGTCACCATCCCCATCGTCATCGTCGTCGTGATCTTCCAGCGCCGGATCGTGTCCGGCCTCACGCAGGGCGCCGTCAAAGGCTAAGGAGCGAGTCCATGGCATCCATCACTCTCAACAGGATCGTCAAGACCTACGACGACGGCTTCACCGCGGTCAAGGGCGTCGACCTCGACATCGCCGACGGCGAGTTCGTGATCCTCGTCGGGCCCTCGGGCTGCGGCAAGTCGACGCTGCTGCGCATGATCGTCGGACTCGAGGACATCTCGGACGGCGAGCTGAAGATCGCCGACGAGGTCGTGAACGACAAGGCGCCCAAGGACCGGAACCTCGCGATGGTCTTCCAGAACTACGCGCTCTACCCGCACCTGACGGTGTACGAGAACATCGCGTTCCCGATGCGGCTGAAGTCGAGCGACCTCGACGACAAAGAGATCGACGAGCGCGTGCGCCGGGCGTCGAAGCTGCTCGAGCTCGACGAGCACCTCGAGCGCAAGCCCGCGAACCTCTCGGGCGGTCAGCGTCAGCGCGTCGCGATGGGCCGCGCGATCGTGCGCAACGCCAGTGCGTTCCTGTTCGACGAGCCGCTGTCGAACCTCGATGCGAAGCTGCGGGGGCAGATGCGCACCGAGATCGCGCGGCTGCAGCGCTCGCTCGGCATCACGACGGTTTATGTCACGCACGACCAGACCGAGGCCATGACCCTCGGTGACCGGGTCGCGGTTCTGCGTCGCGGCGAGCTGCAGCAGGTCGCGAGCCCGCGCGGGCTCTACGACCAGCCGGTGAACCTCTTCGTCGCGGGCTTCATCGGCTCGCCGCCGATGAACTTCCTCAGCGGCACCGTCGACGGCGACGTGCTGCGCCTGCCGATCGCCGATGTGCCGCTCGACGACCGGCTGCGCAAAGCCGTCGAGGGGCGCGACCTCGTGATCGTGGGCGTCCGACCCGACGCGTTCGAAGACGCCGACTCGACCGAGCGCGACCTCTCCGGCGGCATCACGGCCGAGCTCGACATCGAGATGACCGAGTGGCTCGGCGAGGTGCTCTACGCCTATGTACCCTATGAGACCGACGCCACGGTGAAGGACAAGCTGTCGGAGCTCGACCGCGACCTCGACGGCGAGAGCCTGCGGACCGAGCTCGTCGTGGCGCTGGATGCCATGAGCTCGATCCGGGCGGGGGATGCCGCGCGCCTGTGGTTCTCTGCCGACTCGCTGCACCTGTTCGACCCGGAGACGGGCGTGAACCTCACGCGCGACGAGGAGAAGGCCGAGAAGCTCGAGGAGGACGCTCGGGCGGCGCGCAAGCGCGCGCTGGAGCGGGCGAAGGAGCGCGCCGCCCGCGAAGACGCGTCGGCGTCGCGCTGACGGGCGTCGGCGTCGCGCGGGGCGGGCCGAACTCCTGAGTAGCGGCACCTCGGGGGTCGGAGCCGCCGTCTACCCGGCTCTTTCGGCCGGCTTCTCAGGAGTTCTGCACGGTCTCGCTAAGCGCCCCGCCGTAGGCTGGGGTGATGGGGGAGTGGCATCCGGACATCCTCGGTGAGGGCTTCGAGCAGCAGACGCTGCCGCTCGGCGACGATGTCGACGGAGAGGTGGTCGCCACACTCGTGCGAGCCCGACCGCATGCGGGGGCGCGCCTGTTCGGTGAGCTGCGCGATACCGACGTTCTCTACGTGCACGGATGGTCGGACTACTTCTTCCAGACGGACCTCGCCCGGTTCTTCACCGACCGCGGCGCACGGTTCTACGCGCTCGACCTGCGCAAGTACGGTCGCAGTCTGCGATCCGACCTCGCGCCCGGATACGTCGCGTCTCTCGACGTGTACGACGCCGACATCGCCGCGGCGCTGGATGCCATGGCCACCGTGCGCGAGGGGCGACGGCTCGTGCTCCTCGGGCACAGCACCGGTGGCTTGACGTTGACGCTCTGGGTGGCGCGGCATCCCGGGGTGGCCGATGCGCTCATCCTGAACAGCCCGTGGCTAGAGCTGCAGCTCGGCCCGCTCGGACGGCAGGCCCTCGCCCCGCTCGTCAACGCCCGCGCGCGGTTCGATCCGCTTGGCACGCATCCCGTCGTCGACCTCGGCTTCTATACCCGGGCTCAACGCGAGCTCGGGACCCTCCCGGACAGCCCCGAGGGCTGGCGGCCCGCGCAGGGGTTCCCGACCCATCCGGGATGGCTGGCGGCCATCATCGCGGGCCACGCGCGGGTGGCATCCGGTCTCGATGTCGGCTGTCCGATCCTCGTGCTGCTGTCCGCCCGATCGACGGTGGCGCTCAGCTGGAACGACGCGATGCGCGAGACCGACTCGGTGCTGGTGGTCGACGACATCGCTCGAGCGGCGACCCGCATCGCCCGCACGGTAACGATCGCGCGGATCGACGGTGCCCTGCACGATGTCTTCCTCTCGGCACCGGGGGCGCGGGATGCCGCCTACGCGGCGCTCGGGGCATGGCTGCGAGGGCTAGCGTAGAACGCGATCGAAGGAGACCCATGACCCTCACCGCCACCGCGCGCTACCGCGCCGCCCGCGACGAACTCCTCGCGGCGCGCACCGACCCCGACCGCGCGGCGGCGTTCACCTGGCCACGGTTCGAGGGACCCTTCAACTGGGCGATCGACTGGTTCGACCCGATGGCGCGAGGCAACGACGCTCCGGCTCTGATCGTCGTCGATGACGACGGCACCCACCACCAGCGCACCTTCGACGAGCTCGCCCGCCGATCGGACCAGGTCGCCGCGTGGTTGGCATCCCGGGGCGTCCGTCGCGGAGACGCGGTGCTGCTCATGCTCGGCAATCAGGTCGAGCTGTGGGAGGCGATGCTCGGCATCATGAAGCTCGGCGGCGTGATCGCGCCGACCACGACCGCTCTCGGCGCCGGCGACCTCGCCGACCGGATCCAGCGGGCCGAGATCCGCCACGTCATCGTCGGGGCATCGGATGCCGAGAAGTTCGACGACCTGCCCGAGGGTCTCGGTCGCATCGTGGTGGGCGGTCAGCACGCGGGATGGGCCGCGTACGACGACGCGTTCCTCGCCGAGGCGGACCCCGCGCGGCATCCGGAGACCCTCGCCGACGATCGCCTGCTGCTCTACTTCACGTCGGGGACCACGTCGAAGCCGAAGCTCGTCGAGCACACGCACGCGTCGTATCCCGTGGGGCACCTCTCGACGATGTACTGGTTGGGCCTCCAACCCGGCGACGTGCACCTCGCCATCAGTTCGCCGGGGTGGGCGAAGCACGCGTGGAGTCTCTTCTTCGCGCCGTGGATCGCCGGGGCCACCGTGCTCGCCCTCAACTACTCGCGCTTCTCGGCCGAGCGTCTGCTCGACGAGCTCGAGCGCGACCGGGTCACGACGTTCTGCGCTCCGCCGACCGTGTGGCGCATGCTGATCCAGGCCGACCTCACCGGGCGGCGAGGGGCGCTGCGCGAGGTCGTCTCGGCGGGCGAGCCGCTCAACCCCGAGGTCATCGCGACCGTGCAGCGCGCGTGGGGCCTCGACATCCGCGACGGCTACGGCCAGACCGAGATGACCGCCGTCGTCGCCAACACCCCGGGTGCCCAGCTCGTCCCCGGGTCGATGGGACGCCCTCTGCCGGGCTGCCCCGTCGTGCTGATCGATCCGGTGACCGGAGAGCCGGCCGACGAGGGCGAGATCTGCCTCGACCTGTCGGAGCGACCGCTCAACCTCATGACCGGCTACGTCGGCGACCCGGAACGCAACGACGAGTCCACCGCGAACGGTCTGTTCCACACGGGAGACGTGGCGCGCCGCGACGACCTCGGCACGATCACCTACATCGGTCGCACCGACGACGTGTTCAAGTCCTCGGACTACAAGATCAGTCCGTTCGAGCTCGAGAGCGTGCTCATCGAGCACCCGGCCGTGGTCGAGGCGGCCGTCGTTCCCGCCCCCGACGACCTGCGTCTCTCGGTGCCGAAGGCCTACGTCGTGCTCGCCGCGGGGTTCGAGGCCGGCGAAGAGGTCGCGATCGACATCCTCCGCTACGCCCGCGAGAAGCTGGCGCCGTTCCAGCGGCTGCGCCGCGTCGAGTTCCTCGAACTGCCGAAGACGATCTCGGGCAAGATCCGCCGCGTCGAACTGCGTCAGCGCGAGGAGGCCGCGGTGCGCGGCGAGGTCACCCCGGTGGAGTGGCGCGACGACACGCTCCGGGGATGACCCGGCGCGCGTGGACCATCGCGGCGTCGCTCGGCGGCGGCGCCGCGGTCGTCGCCGCGGCGCTCGTGCTCTCGCAGGGGGCGACACCGGATGCCATGCCGTCCGCATCCGCGACGTCGCCGTCGGTGACGCCCACGCGCACCTCGTCGCCGCGTCCCTCGCCGTCGGTGACGCCGACGTCGTCCCCGACGCCGTCCACGTCGACCTCCGGGCTGTTGCGGATCCCGCGCGACGCGAAGGGGAACGCGCGCCTGCTCATCACGGGTGACTCGCTCGCGGCCGGATTCTTCGCCTCCACCGAGGCGCAGGGCTTCTCGTCCCTCGTCACAGGAGCGTTGGGGCGTGTCACGCCGACGACGGTGTCGCGCGCGCATCAAACCCTCTCGACGGTCGCGGGTGTCACCGAGGTCCCGCCCGACCTCGATCTGGCGGTGATCGAACTGGGGACCAACGATGTCGGCATCCCGACCCCGCTCGCGGACTTCGAAGCGCAATACGGCGATCTGCTGGGGCGGATCCGCACGTCGTCGCCGGACGCTGCCCTGGTCTGCCTCGGCACCTGGACCGCCGACGGCGCGGCCTACGACGAGACGATCGCGCGCGTCTGCGCGGCGAACGCGGGGCGATACGTCTCGCTCGCGGGTCTCTTCGCCCTGCCCGAGCTGCACGGGCCGGACGGCCGGGACACCTTCGCCGGGCCGGGCGACGACTTCCACCCCAACGACGCGGGACACCGAGCGATCGCGGACGCCGTGCTGGGCGTCCTCGCGCGCTGACGGTTGCGCCCGGCTCGTCGGGTGCCGAGAATCGCGTGGTGAGCGAGATCCTGGATGCCGGTCCCTTCTTCCACGGAACGAAAGCCGCCCTGCGGGTCGGTGACCTCTTGACCCCGGGCTTCCGATCGAACTACCGCCCCGAGATCGTGATGAATCACGTGTACTTCACCTCGCGTCTCGACGGGGCGGGGCTGGCCGCCGAGATCATCCCGGGGGATGGACCCCCGCGCGTGTACGAGGTCGAGCCGACGGGCGAGTTCGAGGACGACCCGAACGTCACCGACAAGAAGTTCCCCGGCAACCCCACACGGTCGTTCCGCAGCGCCGCACCGGTGCGGATCGTCGCCGAGCGCGACGACTGGACCCGCCTGACCCCCGAGGCGCTTGAGACGTGGCGACGACGCCTGACCGAGATGCGCGACGGGAACGCCGAGATCATCAACTGACCGCGCGGTTCACGCCGGCTCGGTCGTGCGGATCAATCCGCAGTTCACGCACGACCACGCGACGAGGAAGCGTTCGTCGTCGAGAATCTCGAACGACAGCGGGTCTCCGCACGTGGGGCACCGGCGCGGATCGGGAGTGCGCTGACGCATGACACTCAGGCTACGCGCGGTGTCGCGCGGGAGGGGTCGATAGGCTCGGGGGATGCCGGACGGACCTCGCCCCTCCGACGCGCGGACGCTCCACATCGTGGCGCTGGTGCTGGCGGTTCTCTCGGTCGTGGCGTTCTTCACGCTCACCGGCGGGGTGATCGACTACCTGATCATGATCGCGTGCGCGGGAGCGGCGGTGTTCTTCGCCATCCGGGGAGTGCTCCGCCCCGGGACGCTCCGGTGGGTGGTACTCGCCGCCGGAATCGTGGCGACGCTCATGCTCGTGACGTCGCTCGGTCTGTTCGTCATCCGCGTGACGCGGGTGCTGACGTCCGACGCCCCGTTCTAACGGGCGTAGGTGACGTGAATGACGCCGCTCTCGGCGACCTCCGACGTCACGGTGTAGCGCTGGTCGAGGCCGCGCAGACCGTCCCACAGGCGGTCGCCCTGTCCGAGGATCACCGGGCGGACGGCGACGTGCAGGCGGTCGACCAGGTCGGCCTCGAGCGCGGACCGAACGGTCGACAGCCCGCCGCCGATCCGGACGTCCGCGTCGTCGGCGAGTTCGCGCGCCCGGGCCACGGCATCCGCGATGTCCTCTGACGTGAATTCGAATCGCGTCCCGTTGTCGAAGGTGATCGGCGCGCGCTCCCGGTGGGTGAGAACGAGGACGGGAACGCGGAACGGCGGCTCGTCGCCCCACCAACCGCGCCAGTCGGGGTCGTCGGGGAACGAGTGGAGTCCGAACATGGCCGCCCCCATCACCTCGGCGCCGATGCCCTCGAAGTACGCCGCGGCGTAGCGGTCGTCGACCCCGGTGGTGCCGGCGCCCGAGGTGTCGCCGAAGACGCGGGCGCGGAACGTCCGCGTCGCCATGTAGTCCTCGACGAGCCGGCCCCAGTCCTCGCCCATGGGATTCTCGGCGGTCTGATCAGCGGGTGCCGCCACCCCATCGAGCGAGATGTTCAGATCGACGCGGACGGCCATGGCTTCCCCTTTGCGGAACGGGTCAGTGGTGATGCGTGAATCGTACGCCGGTGGCGCTTCCCCGCCGAAAGGGGGACAGACATCGGCCATGCTCCGCCGTACGGTGGATCCCTTACTCGCTTCGACGACGCAGCGCTCCCCGCACGATCTGACCGTTCAGGAGCACCGATGTCTCGCCCACGCACTGTCACCCACGCGTACCGAATGCCGGGCGGGTGGGAGAAGATCGATCGGCAGGCTCTCACCGCCGACCACGCGGAGGCGCTTCGCGGCGAGGGTTTTACTCTCGTCCGCGCTCGCCGCGGCTGGTCCGATACGCGGGAGATCTCGCTCAGCCTCTTCCTGGCGAAACACGGCTAGACCGAGCGGCTCCGTGCCCCCGCGCGAGTCGCCGAATCGGGCATTACCCGGCGGTGGCGAGCTGGCGGCTTCCGGGGTGGACCTGCGCGCAGAGCTGGTCGGCACCGCTACGCATGCTGCACCGCGTCCAACTACCATGGAGGCATGACCCCGCGAGACAGTCCGACTCTCGCCGATATGACGTCGTGGGTTCATCACTACGACGAGCACATCGCTGCCACGCCGGCTCGAGTGGTCGCGCACGGCGATCCTACGCAGGAGGGCCCGGGGATCGTTCTTGTCTATCTGAAGTACGCGCCTGCGGCCGTTTACCTCCAACTCAACGCGAACGGCAAGTGGGCGGCCACCCTCACCGAGCGCACCGACGAGCTGACGGGCACATCGCTCGATCTCATCGGTCTCGGCGAAGAAGTCACGGCCGCGGGGCGGCTGTGCGCGTACCTGCAGGAACGCACGGACGCACTCGTCTGAGCTCGCTGCTCGGCACATTCACCTGCCGACCTCGCTGCTCGCGGGCACGAGATGCGACGTGGCATCCGCCGCGGCTGCAGTCGTCGTCCACGCTGAACACGTACGCCCACCTGTGGCCGTCCGTGGAGGACACGACGCGAGCGGCGACGGCGGACCTCATGATCTCCTTCGCCGCTCTCGCGGACTGTCCGCGGGCTCCGGGCGGAAAGCCCGGGTCAGCGCGACTTCTTACCGGTAGTTCGTGAACTGCAGATCCACGTCGAGGTCGGCGGCCTTCAGCAGGCGCTGAACCTCTTGCAGGTCGTCGCGCGACTTCGACTGGACGCGCAGTTCGTCGCCCTGGATCTGCGACTTCACGCCCTTGGGGCCCTCGTCGCGAATGATCTTGCCGATCTTCTTCGCGATCTCCTGCGAGATGCCTTCCTTGAGCGTGGAGGTGATGCGGTACTCCTTGCCGCTCTGCACCGGCTCGCCGCTCTCGAGGCTCTTCAGCGAGATGCCGCGCTTGATGAGCTTGGTCTGGAAGACGTCGAGCACGGCGTTCGCGCGCTCTTCGGAGTTCGCTTTGATGACGATCGATTCGCCGCTCCAGGCGATCGACGCGTCGGTGCCTTTGAAGTCGTACCGCTGCTCAACTTCTTTGTGAGCCTGGTTCAGGGCGTTGTCGGCTTCCTGTCGATCGATTTTCGAGACGATGTCGAATGAGCTGTCGCTTGCCATCCCACGAGTTTACAACCGCGGAAAATCAGGCCTCGGGGACTTGTGCCCGACGACGATGAGAGCCACGCATACCGGGTGACGTATGGGGTGAGCCCTAGCCTCGGGCCATGTCACGACGACGCGTCCCCCGCTTCCGCGCCGTACTGCTCTCCCTCATCGCGGTGGGGGCGCTGCTGCCGCTCTCGGCGTGCGCGTCCGGATCCGGCCACGCGCCGCCCTCGGGAGCGCAGGATCCCGAGGTCGTCGCCGCTCGCACCGCAGCCGCCGGCGCGGAAGACGAGTTGCTGGCCGCGGCCGCAATGGGTGAGGTCATCTCGACGGGCGTGCAGGACTACTGCAAGCGCGGGTCGTACAGCGCACCCTGGGGTCCCTTCGACCGGTACTACTGGTCGTGCGGACACGTCACCACCCGGGTCGTGTCGACCGACACCGCCGATCCTGCCGCGCTCATCGCCGGATACCGCGCCCGTCTCGGCGACATCGGGTGCGTGCCCGACGAGGCCGCCTTCGACATGACCGCCCAGTACTGGCAGATGTACGGGGTGCCGGGGCACAACGCCAACGGCGACCCGTACTCCGTCGACGACCTGCCCGGCGGGACCGCCGTCTGCGCGGACGGACGCAGCATGGGGGTCGCGGTCCGCTCCGCGGCGGGCTTCGACAGGGGGACTTTCTTCACGTACGCCGAGGGCGACGGCGAGAAGATCACGGATCAACGCGTCGATGCGGCCCTGGTCCACGCGCGCGCTCCGGAACTCGTCGTCGTGCTGAGCACCAGCACCGGGTATCACAGCGTCCTCCGCAACGAGCCCGAGCCCGAGGACACCCCCGAGCCGGGATACTGCGCCTGCTACAGCGGCAATCCGTGTGACTGCCCGGGCGGGTAGAGCGTGTTTCCGCGACACTCTCGGGTGCCGTGCGGGTGAGCCTCGAGGGGGCGTCGCGTCGGGTGATCCGCCGTCGTCTCCCATCGCCGTGGTTCAGCGTTGCCGTCGCACGGCTCACTCGTAGTCGGGCAGCTCGAAAGTGTCGGCAGGAGGGCGGAACAGCCCCGCGGTCACGCGCCGACCGGCGCGCGACGCGGCCGCTCGCAGCACGCCGTGGAAGATGGCGATCCCGGCGCGAGAGCGCGGGTTCGCGAGCCGCGGTGTACCGGGAGGCAGATCCTGGGCGCGCTCGACGAAGGGGCGGAGGACGTCCTCGTAGCGTTGGAGGGCCGTGTCGACGTCGTTGCTGCGCCCGAGTTCGCCGGCCAAGACGTACGCACCCACGAGCGACAGGGTCGTTCCCATGCCGCTGAGCGGGGAGGCGCAGTAAGCCGCGTCACCGACGAGCGCGACCCTGCCGCGGTGCCAGGTGTCGAGGTGCACTTGCCCGACCCGGTCGAGGTAGAGCTCGTCAGTGTCGGTCATTTCGCGCAGCACGCGCGAAGCCTCCCACCCGGCATCCGCGAACCGCTCGCGCAGCCCGGCCCGCACATCTCCGGCGGTGTCGTCGCCTGTATCAGTCCGCTCGTCGCCGCGGGTCGGGTACGACAGCGTGGCGCGGATCGTGCCGAGGTTGTCGGGCCGCAGGGTCACGCTGCGCCCGCCCACGGCCGAGTACCACCGCCACCAGTCGGTGTCGTCGGGCGTGCGGGGGATCGTCAGGTACGCGGTCGACATGTTCTTCGAAACGATCGGATCGATGCCGGGGAAGACCAATCTGCGGGTACGGGAACGCATCCCCTCGGCGATCACGACGAGGTCGAAGAGCTCGTCGCTCCCGTCGTCGAATCCGACCTGGATGTCGGTGGCGCGATCATCGAGTGAGCGGATCGTCGTGCCGAAGCGGAAGACGACACGATCGGCGATGAGGTCGAACAGAACGCGCGACAGCTCGCCGCGGAGGATTTCGAGCTCCGCTGTCGCGCCACCGGTGTCGTCGCGCCCCGCCGGGAAGCTCGCCACGGTCTGCCCGCGGCCCCCGATGAACCGCGTCCCCACCTCGTGCGTGTTCCGGGCGCGGATCGCCTCCTCCACCCCCATGCGGCGCGCCACCTCGCGCCCGGCCCCGCGGATGTCGATGTTCTGCCCGCCCGTGCGAAGCTCGGGCGCGCGCTCGATCACGGTGACGTCCCATCCCGCGCGGTCCATCCAGACGGCGAGCGTCGGTCCCGCGATGCTCGCGCCGCTGATGAGGACTCGTCTCCGCGCGGTCATCGTGTCACCTCCGTCGTGGCCGTCGCCCCGGACGCGGGTTGCTCGGACGCCTCGGCACTCACCGGGCGGGAAGGGATGAGGAATGTGGCGATGACGCCGATGACGAGGAACCCGGCGGCGACGAAGGCGCCGAAGGCGACGGCATCCGTCATCGCCTGACGTGCCAGGGCCGCCACGTTCTCGAGGCCCGGCACCTGGCCGATCGGTGCGATCGCCGCACCGGCGCTGTCGGTCACCGCATCGGCGAAATCCTTCGCGTCGGTGGGGGCCAGTCCACTGTCTTCCAGTTTGCCCTCGAGGGTCCGGCTGAGCGAGGAGAAGAAGACGGTCGTGAGGGCTGCGATTCCGAGCGCGGAACCGAGCTGACGGAAGGTGCTCTGGATGCCCGAGCTCTGCCCGCCTTCGTCACTGGGCACATCGGCGAGTACGACGTTGGTGACCTGTGCGGTCGCGAACCCGACGCCCACGCCGTAGAAGAAGAGGACGACGGATACGAACGGCCAGGACGCCTCGGTGAAGGCCGCGACAAGGCCGAGGCCCGCGAGGCCGAGCACTTCCAGCACCAACCCGAGTCGCACGAAGGTCAGTGCGCTGACCCGGTTCGCGAGGGGGAAGCTGATCCCGCTGGCGACGAAGCTGCCTATCGCGATTGGTACGAGCGCGAGCCCCGCCTGCAGAGGGGAGTATCCGAGCGTGAACTGCAGCCAGAGGGGAAGCACCGCGATGATCCCGAACTCGCCGAGCCCGATGATGAGGGTGGCGATGTTGCCGTTGCGGAAGGACGCGATCGAGAACAGGCGTGTGTCCATGAGCGGCCGGTGGCGGCTGCCCGGGCGGCTGAGTCGCGCCTGCCGCCAGACGAACAAGGAGAGGAAGAAGGCGGACACGACGAGCGCGATGAAGACGGGTGACAGGCCGGAGTCCCAGCGGAAGCCGAACAGGTCGAGAGTGTTCTCACTGAGGATCCAGCCGTAGACGCGGCCCTCGACGAGTCCGAAGGCAAGCAGGCCGAGTCCGATGACCGAGAGAGCGGCGCTGAGGCCGTCGACACCACCACGGGAGCGGGCAGGCTGAACGAGGAACAGGGCGCCGATGACGAGAATGACGATCGTGAGGGGGATGTTGATGCCGAATGCCCATCGCCACGAGGCGTGCTCGGAGAGCCATCCTCCGAGCACGGGGCCGAGCGCCGTGGCGGCGCCGATCGTCGAGCCCCACACCGCGAACGCCTTACCGCGCGCGGCGCCGGTGAACATCGCGTTGAGCAGCGCGAGCGAGGTCGGCAGGACGGCGGCGGCGCCGATGCCCTGCAGGAAACGGGCGAGGATCAAGATGTCGCCCGTGGGCGCGAGACCCGCGAGCAGGCTCGTGAGGCCGAAGACGACGACGCCGGTGAGGAACACCGTCTTCGCGCCACGAAGGTCGGAGATGCGGCCGACGACGAGCAGCAGCGCGGCGAAGACGATCGCGTACGACTCCTGGATCCACTGAGCTTGGCTCGAATCGATGCCCAGGTCATCGATCACCGAGGGGGTGATGACGTTGACGATCGTCGTGTCCACGACGATCAGGGCGACACCGAGGGCCACGGCGATCAGGCCCACCCAGCGGCGCGCGTTCTCGGACAGTGTCATCGCGATCTCCTCTAGTACTTTCATGGTCAAATAATTGCTCGGAAGAATAACGTGAGGAAGTGATAACCTGCAAGTCCGACCACGGCACGTCAGGACGGGAGGCCGATGTGGGCGAACCCCACGCTCCCCTGACCCCGGACCCGGTTCCGGGGTCGGTCACGGAGGCGGTCACGGAGGCGCTCCGCGCCTACGGAGCGACGTATGCACAGGTCGCCCGGGCGTTCGCCGCTCACGCGGGACTGCACTCCACCGACGCGGCGGCGATGATCGAGATCCTCGGGGCCGAAGAGCGCGGCACGCCGCTCTCGCCCGCGAAGCTGAGCGACCGGATCGGCCTCAGCTTCGGTGCGACCTCGACCCTCTTGAATCGGCTCGAAGCAGTCGGTCACGTCGCCCGCAGCCGCACACACACCGATCGTCGAGTCGTGACACTGCACTCGACCCCCGAGGTGCAGCGGCTCGCCGAGGAGTTCTTCGAGCCGCTCGGGCAGCGCATCGACGCCCTCCTCGCCGCGCACTCTCCTTCGTTCCTCGCCGAGTTCTCGGCACTGCTGACGACGCTGCGCGACGCCACCGACGATTACGTCTCCGACGGCCGGGCAGGCTAGGGCGAGTCGTCGAAGACGCTCGCGAACCCACCTCCTGTTCGACGTTCGGCGAAACGACCTACGGCCAGCCGGGCTTCGGGGAGCGGTCGTCGTCGCGCCCGAGCGCGCCGGTCCAGGATGCCGACTGCCCGCCGTCGCGCCCGCGTACCTGCCCCGGTTGCACGCCCGTGTAGCGGAACCCGCTCTTCTGGGCCACGCGCATCGACGCGACGTTGCCGAGGACGCACTCCCAGAGCATCCGCTCGATGTCGACGCGCGCGAAGGTGGCGTCGATCACGGCTCCGAGCGCCTCCGGCATGATGCCGCGACCACGGTGCTCGGCCCCGAGCCAGTAGCCGACCATGCCCCATGGGACGCGGACACCGATCACGCCGAGCAGGGGTCCGGCATCCGATTCGCGCAGCGCCCAGGTCCATTCGCGGTCCTCGGCCCAGCCGTCCGCGACGTACCCCTCGATGAACCCGACCGCGTCGTCGCGGGTGTACGGCCACGGGGTGGTCATGTAGTGCTCGAAGACCGGGTCGGCGCAGTATCGGGCGATGTCGTCGACATCGGCGAGCGTGGGCTGATTCAGGACCAGGCGTGCGGTGCGCAGCGAGAACGGCGTCATCGCCGCAGCCTACCGATGCGCTCGTAAACTCGGATTCCATGCGAGCACTCACCGAGAACGAGGTCCGGGACGCGTTCATCAACGCCACCCCCGACGAACTGCGTGTCATCGCGATGCCCCATGATTTCGTGCTGACGGATTGGGATCACCTCGACTTCTTCGCGTGGCGCGACCCGAGAACCCGTGGGCGCGGATACGTCATCGCCGAGCGCGACGGCGAGCCCACCGGTGTGGTGCTGCGCGCCGCCGAGGGGCAGTCGCGCGCGCGGTCGGCGATGTGCAATCTCTGCCACACGATGCAGCCGGGGGATCAGGTGTCGCTGTTCACCGCCCGCAAGGCCGGGGCGGCGGGGGAGCAGGGTGACACGGTCGGCACGTACATGTGCGTCGACCTCTCGTGCCACGAGACGGTGCGCCTCGCCGCGCCCCTCGCCCCGAGCGAGATCCGCGCCAGCGTGGATCGCAAGATCGACGGCACGAAGCGGCGGACCGAGGAGTTCGTCGATCGCGTGCGCGAGGTCGCCGACATCGCACGGTAGGCACCCGGCATGAGATGCCCGGGGTGGTTGGAGGCATCCCTTCCGGGATAGTAGAGTGGTCTATCGCGCCTCCGGTCGACTGCCAAAGCCGGGCGGGTGCGCACTTGGCGAGTTACCCAAGCGGCCAAAGGGATCTGACTGTAAATCAGACTGCATTGCATTCGGGGGTTCGAAT
>NZ_JARHXC010000024.1:0-702 GCF_029222405.1 Microbacterium sp. Kw_RZR3
ACGTCAACGAAAACGCCACCCTGGTCGCCGATCAGACGCGTGTGACCTTCTCCTCCGGCATCACCTCCGACAAGAGCTCTCCCGTGGCTTCCGCTCGGGTAACCGGATCCATTGTCGATAGCAGGATCGCGTTGCACTCCTCCGCGGGCGCGGTCACCGTCACGGGCACGACCGTTCGCGGATCGATTGATGCGTCCAGCCGAGGCGGCGCAACCACCGTGACCAACAACACCGTCAGTCGCGACACCTCGAACGAGGATTGGGACGGGGGCGGATTCGTCACGGTCACCCGCGCGGACGGCTTCGACGCCGCCTACCCGCTGAACGTCACCGGGAACACGATCACGAACGGATCGCTCACGGTGGTTTCCGCCAACAACAGCGCACAAGCCGCGCCGATCAAGGTGACCGGAAACACCATCTCCGAAGCAGTCGAGACACCCCTCACCGTCGCCGACGTGAAACTTCGTCCCTCCAACGTCCTCGCCAACACCCTCCGCAACAACACGATCAACGCCATCGCCCTCTCCGGGACACTCGTCGAGAACTGGACCCTGCCCACCACAGGCCCCCGACTCATCCTCAACCGAGATCTCTCCTACTACGACAGCAGCGTCGACGGCGGCATCCGAATCAGCGCCGGAACAACACTCACCGCCCCCGCCGGCACGACCGTCAAGGCCGAGGACAATGTCGGAATCA
>NZ_JARHXC010000250.1:0-26236 GCF_029222405.1 Microbacterium sp. Kw_RZR3
GGATTTGAACCCCCGTGTCTCCCGAGCCAGTGAGCGGACAGACCGGTGCGCCGCGTCATTACGCGCCATCTGCATCACCAGGGACAGCCTCAACGGTCGCATGATCACGTCAATGGTTGCCATTTCGTTGCCATGACTCAGACCCGCAGAGACATACACGAGCCCTTGGCGCTGTCACCAAAAACAAAGACGCCCCGCTTGAGGCGGGGCGTCGGGCCTGGCTGAGGTGAGGCAACCAGGGGTGGTGACTGCAACTATAGCTACTCACTCTGAACGTACGTCAAGAACCGACATCCCGGGCGTGTCGCGAGTTCTGCGGCGTCCGCTCCAGCTGCTCGTCTATGGTTTCTCCATGAGCCCCCCGATACCCGCAAAGCCTGCCGAGCGACTCATGGTCCACATCGACGGCTTCAATCTGTACCACGGTATGCACGGCGAGTTCGGCCGATCGACACTCTGGCTCGACGTGGTCAAGCTCGCGCAATCGTTTCGCCCGACTCAGCGCCTGGTGGGGGTCAAGTACTTTTCGGCCCCCGTTCTGGACGACTCCGCCGCGCAGGGACGCCAAGCTCACTACATTGACGCCTTGACTGCTCTATACCCGCAACAGTTCACCGCTGTCATGGGTCGCTACCAGAAGAAGACGATCACATGCTTCGGGTGCGGGCGTCAGCACCAGCACTACGAAGAGAAAGAGACGGACGTCAACATTGCGGTGACGCTCGTCGCGGACGCTGCGCGACACGAGATGGACTCCGCAATCCTTGTCAGTGGCGACAGCGATTTGGCCCCGGCAGTAAGCGCCGTGAGCAGCATCGGCGCCCACCTTTTCATCGCGGCCGCGTTCCCCCCGAATCGCGTCTCAAAGCACCTGCGCACTCTTATGCCCGCTTCATTCAACGTCGACCGAAGGCGCATCAAGCGCCTTCAGCTTCCGGACTCCTTCTCCGCGGGCGGACAGACATTCACACGCCCCACGTACTGGCAGTGAATCTCATCGCTCGAGAGGGCGAGAAAGCGAAAAGCGGGCGTCGGCTCACATCACCTCGTCGACAGCGCCGACCCACACCCAGCAGCGGTGCTCGACGTGGCCGGCATGAAGGACGATGCCGACCGCATCCGGCGTCCATCGCGCGACGAGAGCGTCGACACGAACGGGCGTCGACCCGAACCGCACCCAGGCCTTCACCTTTCGTCGCGGCCGAGGGTCGATCGTGAGCGGCACCTGGTCGAGCCGGAGCTCCATCGGCGTGAGCGACTGTAGGGGACCGCTGCGAGAGATCGTCTCAAAGATCTTGTCGCCCATGCGGCGATCGATGGCGTCGGCGTAGCGTCTGTTCGTTCCCACGCGGGTCGGGATGCCCCTTCTCCGGCCGAAAGAATGCCGCTGCGTTCAGTGGCGGCGCTGTGACGATACCCGTCGCTTCCGACATGCGCAGACATGATGCAAGAGGCAACGACGGGAACGCGGACGCCCCCAAGTGGTGAGCCGCCTTTGCGGACCCCATGGCGCAGCCCGCGTGTAACGTTCGGGCATGACAGACAACAACAGCATTCAGCCTCACGAAGAGCTCTACGGCGCGATGAAGTCGCTACCGGGTTGGCACTACGTCCTCGAGAGCGCCCAGGAGTTCGGAGGATCCGGACCCGGTACACGGACCGTGGGCGCCCTCATCTCCTCGGTTCTGCTAGCGGGCGGGGAAGACGTCGTCCCGATCGCGGTGACAGGTCAGGCGGATGCAGAGGCCGGCACCGGCACCCTGTTCGTCTTCTACCCGGGAATCATCGTCGAGGCGACAGGTTCACAGTTGCGCAGCGCCGAGGCGAGTTTCCGCACGAGCGTTCACCCCACCCGTCAGGCGCGAAATCTCCACGTGACTACCAAACACAGCTACTTCAGTGGCACCGATGCGCACCCGCGGACTCGCGGGTTTGGGTTCGGCGTGACGGTTGATCAGCAGGAGATGGAGTTCGAGTCACCGAACTGGGGATACCAGAGAAGTCCGCTCACGACCGATGAGGCGATCTACGCCGCATTCTCGGCGATCCGCGATCAGGTCGCGGAAGTACCTGCCTAGGTCCGCCTCTGGCCGTTCATCGATGTGGAGACGGGCGTGCGAGGTTCGTCGAGCTACAGGCTGAGGTCCGCGGTGTGGTGGTGCACGGGAAAGCCCTGCATTCGCAAACGTTGCGAGTGCCACGGGCGAGCTATAGGCGACATCGTCTCGACGACTTCCTCGGTGATCCCGTGCGCGCGCATCTTGTCCTTGATCGCGACGAAACGAGCGAATCCGTTGACGAAAGACGGCCAGTGCTCACGCGCGGCGCCGGGAAGCATGTAGCAAGTGTCTGCGGAGAACTCGACGAATGCAGTTCCTGCGCGGGTAGCGACGTCTTCGCGGCTCAGGGCGTCAAACTGAAGGACGAACCCCTCACCCATCCTTCCGGGCGTGAGCCAAGAGGCTCTGATGGACTGCACTTGATTGTCGTCAATCATCACGCCCGTAGGCCCGGTTGCCGCGTCTATGAGCGGCTTAAGTACGTTGTCCAGGTCGGCCGCGACATGGGTCTGATATCTGTCGCGCTCGGTGGCAAACCATTCGAGTGTTACCTCTACGTCGTGGGTGAATAGGAAGTCCGCACCCACGGAGAGCGCTGAACCCAGTGCGTTCTTGAGCCCTTGTCGGCGCCCAGCGCCCGCCTGCAAAGAAAGCGGAGCTACGGTCGCCTCTACTCGGACCCAACCGAACTCGCGGTTGCTGGTCACCGTGAAGTCTGAGCTGACAATTGGCGCTCGGCTTAAAGCTGGCACGCTACTCGAGGTCATCCGTCTCAAGGATCCACAGCGGGTAGAACACCCCGGGCTCCCCACCGACAGGCTCGGCTGTGACGGAGCCGGCGGATTCGTAGGCGTCGTCCGGGAGCTGTGAACGCTTGATCAGTTCTCCGTCCGCGTCGTCATCTAGACCGAACTGCAGGTAGACCAGGTCGCCGGGGGAAGCGTTCATGGATCGCATCCTCCCACAGCGGTGACATCGTCGGTCATCCTGCAACCTGAAAGGCGCAGGTTACCGACCCCTTGGTCATCGACGAGGGAACTGCGCCGATCGCGACCAACGGCCGGGCTGGCGTTGCTTGCTGTCGACGCCCTCACCGGCTGAGCTGCGGGGGCTAAGGTCGGCTAATGGAGACAGCATGGTGGAGGGCAGACGGCTGGCCCACGGCCGAAGAGTGGTCTGCACTAGCCAGCGTCCTCACCCTTGCTGTTGCAGCAGTCGCGGCCGTCATCGCGCTTCGTCAGCTTCAGCAGGGTGCTCGCCAGTTGGCTTTATCGGCGCGTGCTGACGAGCGGTCCGCTGACGCCGCGGAATCAGAAGCCCGGCCATACATCACGGTCCGCTTTGACTTCGAGATGATGCCTGCGGGTAACCCACGAGAAGCGAACGGCGAGGGTCTGTTGTTCGTGCTCATCGAGAGCGTCGGTCGCACACCAGCACGGAACATCTCGTTGAGCGTCACTCCGGACTTCGCCTCGAGTACAAGGGGTCGCCCTGCGGACGGCACGGACCCATCGCTGGAAGCGCTGCGCCGCATCTTCTCCGGCGGTCCGACCATCAGCATGCTGTCTACCGGGCAGCAATTGCGCTACCTTCTGGACTTCACTTCAGAGGCCGTCGGCAGCGAAACCCTTCCGCAGCGATACGACGTCCACGCCACGTACAGCGATGCGACGCTGAGAAACACCTACGCGGAAGAACATGTGCTCGACATGGGACCGTGGGCGATGACAATCGCTCGCCCAAAGCCAATCGACACGATCGCCCGGCAACTTCGCAGGATGAACCAGAGGAACGAAGAGGCGTGAGGCGCAGCAAGCTACCTCTCGAGCGCCAAAACGCAAGTGTGGCGGATTGATAAGACCGTAGTGCGGCAGACATGGCCGGCCGCTAGCTTCAGTTCCATGGGTACGCCAGGACCGGGCTGGTACGAGTCCGAGGGACGCCACCGATACTGGGATGGCGCGCGATGGACAGACCGCTACTTCGACGAGGAGCAAACAGCGCCAGAACCACCACCACCCACCGGGGTTCCCTACGACCCCGCGATGGACGCGAAGGCAGCCCCCGACCTACAGCCGAAGAAGAACAACGTCGGGCTGTGGGCCGCATGCGGTGGCTGCATTCTGGTCCCGATTCTCGTCATCGCGCTGTCCTTCGCGTTCTCGAGCGGCAAAGAGAACAAGCCCTATGATCCCAACAACGCTTCTGAGGCAATCGCGCAGTGCGAAGACCTGGTCACGTCACAACTGAAGGCGCCGTCTACCGCGAGTTTTGATTCCGCGGCCGCGCGCAATGGCACGGCCGAGTGGACCGTTACGGGCACCGTTGATGCTCAGAACGGTTTCGGCGCGCAGATCCGGTCTACCTATCAGTGCAGCATGCGCATCAAGGGTGGGAAGATCGAGCGTCGCCTCGACTACTTCGGTTAGTAATCGCGAGCGAAGGATCGGGCGACCGCCGCCACTGCGCTCGACGGGGAGATGAAGAGCAGGGCATGAACGAGATCTTGACGGTGGTCTTCACCGGCATCGGCACGGTGGCCGCCGTCGGCTCTGCGGTCGTGGCTATCTTGCAGGCGCGCGGCGCCCGCGCTAGCAAACGGGACGCCGCGGAAGCGCGCGACGAGGCACGCTCGGCGCGTGACGAGAGTGCGAGGCTAGCCGCGGAGGCGAACACCGCCTTCGTGCGTCAGGCCGAAGCGCAGGAAGAAGCTAATCGCCTCAAGCTTGCCGAAATGGAGCCGAAGGACTGGGTATTCGGCCATGTCGGAGGAATTCGACATCGCGGTACGAACAGTTCCAAGCAGTTGCTTCTCATTGAGAGCTTTGACGTCCAGCCTGACGCGGCCTCGGGGCTCGTGCAGATCCAGTCGAATCACGCCGACGGTCGGTATGAGTACGGAGACTCATTCGATTTCCTCGTGAGCCGGGTCTCTGGTCTGGCGGCAGAGAAGCTCACCATTGTGTACCGGCGCGAAAGTGATTCCGAGGATGATCGCCGAGTCATGCATGTCAGCTTGTAGCTAGGCCCCGGCCGCGGGAATGCGGCGCAGTCGACCCGCGCTGTTGATGCCGAGGGTAGCGACGCTCTCACCCGCGGCAGCGATACCGACCGCGGCGGGGGAAACTCTGACGCCGTCGCCGTCCAACTGAACGACGTTGCCACCGTTCTGCAGGCGGGCATACTGGTCACTCACCTGAACGACGCTGTTGCCCTTCACGAGCTGGATCGTATCGCCGTCTGTGAAGACCTCCGCGCCGTTCGGGAACTTCACGGACCCGCCGTGGTCGGACGGGTCGAGGGTCATCCGGCCGATGTGGATCTTGCCGTCCTCGATGCGCACGTTGCCGGCGACGATCCGGCCGTCGTCTAGCACCTCGAGGTTGCCGGTGAGGTCCAGGTCGCCGGTGATCTCGCCTTCGCCGGTGAATGCCCACGGCCCGGTCCAGATGAGAGTCCCGTCCCCGCGGAGTTGCCCGGTGATCTCGGCGTAACCGGTGACGCTCAGTCCACCGTTCTCGATTCTGATGACACCGCCGCCGTAGACCGTGATGCCACCGCGGCCGATGGCTGCGTGTTGCAGGTCGTTCTTCTGGCTGAGTTCGTCGATCGCTTTCCAGATGGCGCGAAACGCGTTCAGGTCGCCGAGGTTGTCGATGCGGGTCATTGGAAGTCCAATCCGGTGGGGCTGTCGGTCATGTCGCCGGAGACGCCGATGAGGTAGGAGGTTGCGCCGCCCTCGGGTGTGGGTTGCACGAACCGGTCGCCCTGGTGGAACCAGTGCACCGTCGCGCCGGGGATGGCCTTTTCGGGCCAGTCGCCGCCCTTGAGGCCGAATCCCCACTGGTCGGTCATCTCGCGCGATGTCTGCAAGCTTTCCGTCGTGATCGAGTCGAGCCTGTCTTGCTGGTCGATGTTCGAGAACGTGCGCGACGTGTCTAGGAACGGCACGGGCGAACCCTCGGGCATCGGTTGGGCGCTCACGAGACGGCCGGCGCCTGAGCCTTCACCGAGGCCCCACAGGCCGGTGAGCTGCATCGTCGCGTCGCCGATCTCGGTGAAGTTGGTGGCGGGCGACTCGGTCGCGGACACGTTCACGTTGAGTGTGGGGCCGGTCAGGCGGGGTGTGCCGAGACGCAGCTCCCACTCGAGGGTGCCTGCGCCAGTCCAGCGCGGCCGGAAATGGATATCCGGCCCACCGTCCGATTCCTGCACCTCGGAAAGCAGACTCTCCAGGGTGCGGAACTGCCACCGCTCGATCTCGCGCGTCCATTCGCCGGTCTCGTCAGGGGGGAGCGCGACGGGCAGCCGCCACCGGTCCCCGCCGTCGATCAGCGCGTGGAACGCGAACGCTCGAGCGAGGCCACGGTTCGACTTGTTCGCGATCGTCAACGTCGCCCGCGCATCGTACGGACCAACGCCGTACAACATCCGTTTCGTGGCGACCACGCGGAACTCCTTGTGCGACAACACGAGGGTGCTGCTGGACGACGTCCACGTCCGCCGGAGGATGACGCCGGCGTACACGGGAAGGTCGCCCCAGCACACGACAAGGGTCGACGCCCACGGCAGCGACAGGGACCGCCACATGTCCCGCGGGAGCTGCGTGTCTGTGTCGTCGAGGCGGAACGAGTGCTCGCCGTCCCCCACGCCGTTGAGCATGGTCTGCCAGCGACCCGCCTTCGGGAACACCTCACGGCGGCGTTCCCCGGTAACGGTGTTGACGATCCAGAATCGCCACCCCTTTTTCGTGGTCTCAGTGGTGCTCATGCGTGAGCCCTTCTGCCGCGGAATGCCGCGGCGAATCGGGAGATTGATGTTCGAGCGAACTGCCTGTCCCGCTGGGGTGGCATTGTGGAAAAAAGCCGGGGAGAGATATCGGCAATACCCGGAGACCTTTCGTGAAGGGCCTCCCGGGGGCCTCCCCCACCCCCATCGAACGGATGTTCGAATGCTGTCATCGTGCCAGTCATTCGTGTCACCATCCCGCCTGGTCGTCGGAGACGCCGAGTTCGGCGAGGAAGGCTTGCCGGTTGTCGGTGCTGGCCGTGTGTCGGATGGGCTGTCCCTCCTTGCGGGCGACGGGGCCGCGTGGGCGTTGTTCGCCTGCGCGTTCCTGCAGTCGCCGCGCCTGGGCAGTGAGGGTTGCTTCGTCCTCCCCGGTGAGGAGTACCGCATCCTCGCGTGCCAGGTTGTGGTCACTGATGAGACGGGTGATGAGTGCGTCGCGTCGGGTGTCGGTCAGTTCTCGCTCGAGCTGGGCGATGCGCTGTGCTGAGGCGTCTGCGTGCTCGGCTGCTTCCCGTGTGGCCTCGTACTCGGCGGTCTCGGCAGCGAGGCTGTCACGGAGCTGAAGATCGAGGTCGGCTTGCGTGTACGTGCGCGGGCGGGCGACGTTGGCCGGCGTGGGAGTCGAGGTGGTGTCGGTCATCGCACCAGCCATGCGTACGTAGCCGTCCGGTCGAAGGTGTTCTCCTTGCGGGCCACCAGGGTACGGAGCTCGCTGACCGCGTCGGCGAGGTCGGGGTGATCCTGGGTAAATCGGTCGGTGACCTGGCGCCAGTTGGCTTCGAGGCCCCGGCGGAAGATGGCGTGGGCGAGGCTGGTGTCCTTCTGACGGAGAGCGCGGTCGATGACGGGGAGCGCGTCGGCCTGCTTCTCGACGCGGTCGGCGCGGTCCTGCGCGTCGCGGAAGGCGATGATGTCGGTCGAGGTGGAGCCGCTGCGGGACTCGATGCGGACCATGCGTTCGGCGATGCCCTGCTCGATGAGCTGCTCCTCCTGGGTGCGGAGGGCGGCGAGCTGGGAGCGGATGTCGCTGCGGAACTCTTCGCGTTCGGCAGCTTTGCCGGCCTCCGAGAGGTTGGGATCGCTGTCGATGTTGCGGACGTTGGACTGGTACCACTTGCTGAGCTCGTCGGCCTTCCCGCGGAGGGCCTGAATCTTGATGTCGAGGTAGTCGAGGGACATGGTCAGGGTTTCTTCTTCCGGTCGATGTACGTGAGGGCTTCGTCGTTCGGGATCAGCCACGGCCCGTTCTCGTGGGCGTGGACTGCGGGGAGCGTGTGGTCTGCGCAGTGGTTTCGCACTGTGCGTTCCGATACCCCCGCTGCCCGAGCGACCTGTTTTGTGTTCCAGTACTCACGGTCCTCGGTTTCCGCGGTTTGCCGCGGGTCATTTCCGCGCGCGGCATCCTCGAGCAACGTCCCCTTGTAGATGTTCAGCAGCACGTCGTACAGGCGAGGATCGCCGCGGTGCTTCACCCGGAGGTCGCCGAGGCGCGCAGCCTGCCAGAGGATCCGCGCGTCAGCCGGCGTGAGGATGACGACGGGACCGTGCGTGAAGGCGCTCACCGCGGCGCCTCCCCTTCGGTAATCGCCGAGTGCAAGGTGGTGGAGGTCGCGTTTCCAGCGCGACCTAGGTAGGTCAGCAAGGCACTTCCTGCTCGATGAGCTCGCCGTTCTCGTCCACGGAGGTCACCCCCTCGACAGCGGTCGCATTCCGGGTGCGACCGGGTCGACGCTCCCGCAACGACCCGGCCAGAATCCGGCATCCGGTCTCGCTGTGCGGGCGTAGTCGTCGCACAGGGCGAACAGGGGGCATCGGTTGCAGATCATGCGCATGCGCCGCCTGTCGGTCGGCAGGAGGTCCACGCGGTCGGCGATGAACATCTCGTCGCCCTCGCACGCTGGGGGTGTATCTACACCGGCGAGGGTCAGTGCCTCGAGCTTCCGGGCGCTCTCCTGCTCGCGATCGGCGCGGCGGCTCACAGTGCGTGCTCCCGGCGCGCGGCGAGCCAGGCCGGTGAGTAGTCGGCGAGCGTGCCGTCGTCACGGGTTCCGCATCCGCACCAACCGGAGAGCGGGTCAAAGCGGTGACGGTGTCCGGCTGCCGCAGGTCGGAAATCGCTTCCGACCCCTCCGCCGAGATCGGCGTACGTCTCGCTCGTCATGCGCTCTCACCTCCCGGCCGAATGTCGCATCGCATGCACGTGCCGTCGGGGAGAAACCGGTGTTGATCGGACGGGCAGTGTTCGCCGGGTTTGATCGAGATGAGATTCTTCGCGGGGAGGGCGCGGAGCTTGCTCCCGCCCGCCCCCCTTTCTTTCAGGGCAGGAGAGGCCCTGAAAGGGCCTGTCCTGTCCTGTCCTACTACCCCCGTTACGTCACCCGTCTCGTAACCGGTTACCTCACCGGTGTTGTCACCCGTCTCGCCCGACGATCTGACGCCCTCAAATTTCGGAGACGTGTTCCGATCCCTGGAAACGTGCTTCTCGCGCCAGCGAGCCTGCTTTTCGCGGTTACGGGCACGTTGCCGCTCGACCTCCTCCGCGGATGACTGGCCGAGGGCGTCCGACCATCCGAGAAGTTGGTAGCCGGTTGGGGTCTGCTCCCAGAAGCCAGCGGCCTCGAGCTCTTTCAACACGGTCGGCGCGATCGATCCGGGGTACAGGAACCGCAACTCACGGTTAGTGATGGCCCCGTCTGTCCCTTGCTCGTTGGAGTGCATGAGTGCGTTGTGGAGCACGCGGTAGGCGGCGTCCGTCAGCCCGTCGTGGGCGGGGGCGGTGAGCCACTCGCCGCGGAGCCGTGCGTCCGTCATCGCGATCCTTTCGTGATGGTTCCGGGTGCCCGTCGTGCCCTACGGGCACCCGGAGATGGGGTTGTCGTATGGTCAGACGTCGCGATCGCGGAGCTGTTCATCGACGTCAGAAAGACGGCGCAGCACGGTACCTGCGGCGGCGTCGACCTGATCGGCGAGGCCCGTCAGTGCACGGGCAACCGCTCGGGCTGAGGTGGTGCTCATCGAGTGGGTGACGACGTTGCGGGCGTCCATGATGACGATCGGGTCAGGGCATCCGGGCTCACCCTTGTCGAGGGTGACCATGTTCGCCACGTACTCCGGGTTGGCTCGTTCGGCCTCCTCCCGATCCCAGACCTGAGCCAGCGAGAGCAGGCGGACCGCCAGAGCGCGCGCCATTCCCCGGTCGAGGTGGTTGTCGTCGAGCGGCTCGACGTAGATCGCGGAGAACCCTCCTGTCTGGGGGTCTGTGGCGCGGTGGATGTACTCCTCCGCGCTCTCCTGGTCGTACGGGTCCAGCTCGGGGATGGTGATGGTTGTCATGCGTTGTCCTGTTCTCGTGCTTTCGCGATACCGCTGCGGTGGGTGTGGACGGCCTCTACGGCGTCGCGGAGTGTGTCGTCGCTCAGCGCCACATAGACCTGCGTGGTCGCAGGAGAGGCGTGCCCGAGGAGCTTCTGAACGGTGAACGTGTCGCGGGTTCCCTCGTACGCGAGGGTCGCGAAGCGGTGCCTGAGCTGGTGCATCGTCACGCCGTACGGGAGCGCCGCGTTGACGCGTTTGCTCATGTACTGCGGGCTGACGTGCCCGTTAATCCGCCCGGGGAAGATGAAGCCGCTCCCGCGGGCGCGGAGCGCTCGAGCGAGCCGCTCTGGAACGGGGAGGATGCGTTCGCGGGCGCCCTTTCCGAGGACGCGGAGCGAGTACAGGCCGTCCTTCTCGCGGAGGTTGGTGGAATGCAGGCCCGCGACCTCGGCGCATCGAAGACCGAGACCTGATGCCAGCTCGATGGCGAGCCGCGCATCCGGGTCCGCGCCGGCGAGAGCCATCGTCACGTCATCCTCGGCGGCGGGACGGGGAACACCCCGCTTCGTCGGCACCACGGGGAGCTTCTTCGTCGGGTCTTTCTTGGTGCGCTTGGTGTCGCGCGCCCACCCGTAGAACCCGACCAGCGCCGCACGTCGCCCACGTCGCGTTTCTTGAGACCACTTCTTCGCACCGAAGTAGTCCAGGATGACGTCGGTTGTGATGTCCCACGGGCCGAGCCGGGAGTGTTCGCGCGCGAATGACCGGATATCCCTGCCTCGCTTCCGGATGGTCGTCTCCATCCGCCCTGAACCCCGCATTGATCGCTCCCACGCCTGAATGTGGGGCTCCCACGCGGCCGACGCTTGGAGCTGCTTGCACCGCTCGGTCTCGAGCAGCGGGTTCACCAGCACACGCCTCGACTCCGTGGCCCACCGGAAGAAGGCGCGGGCGGAGTCGGTGACGTTGCCGTTGGTCAGCTTCGCCATGTTGCGAGAGAGAACCCAGCGCTCGAAGTCCTCACGGGTGACGTTCTCGATCTCGAGCTCGGTGGACTCGGCGAACAGGCGCATGTGCCGAACCCGACGCTCCACCGTCGCTTCCCCGATGCCCGCGACCTGCTGCGCCGTTGCGAAGTGGTCGATCGCGATCTGCCACCGGTCACCGAGAACCACAGGGCGGCTCACTGCGCACCACCGATCGGCGCGAGCGTCCAGCACTCGGTCCAGTGCATCGTCCCTGCGCAAGATCCGCAGGTGAAGTCACCGTCGCGGTCGATGATCCACTGCACGCGCCCGTCGCACAGGAGCACGACGTCGGCCCATCCACACGAGGGGCACACAGCGGTCACGATCCACGCTGCCGGCCCTTCGTGACCGAAGACCTCCGCGGGGTGGTTTTTCCCTTCGCACCGCGGCGAGAACGGGATGATGTTGCTCTCCTCTTCTTGAAGAGCGTCCTCAGGGGTGACGGTGGACATCAGAAGCTCCCCAACATCGCGGCGTACACGGAACCGGTCGAGAGCCCCGCGTCGACCGCTGCGGCTCGCAGCTCGCCGAGCGTCGCAGCGGCCCCGAGTGCCATCGCCGCAGCCAGCAGACTGACGGCGACTCGCGCCGACCGCTCCGGGGTGAAGCTCGCCTCTTCGGAGTCATCCCCGGTGAGGCACACGCGGGGCACATCCAGCGCTGTCAGCGCTCCGGCGGCGAGCGTGAACCACTGCTCGATCGTGACTTCGCTGATCTGCCGGACGAACACGACGGATTCGACCTCGCCATAGCTGTAGTCGAGGTAGACGCGTTCGGCATCAGCCCACGACGGCCGCGCTGCCGTCACGAGGGCCTCGTTCGAGGCGAGCCACTCGCGCGAAACCTCGCTCTGTGCTTTGATGGGTTTACTCAATTCGGTGCCTCCTATGGCATCTGAGCGCCGGTAGCTGCTCCAACAGCTCCGGCGCTTTCTTCGTGCACGAGAGCCGCTCGCGCCTCGGAGCGGGATGCGAACCCGCCAAACGTGATACCGCAAAGCGTCTTGACGCCCTCGACCACGACCGTGCAGCGAGCTGCATAGCCGTCGCCACGCTCGACCGTGACGACACGGTGCCCCTTCACCGCGGTCACGATGCGGCCGCGGTGCTCGTGCGCTCCGAGGCCTTGAGCCACGCGATGCAATCGCTTTCGCGGTAGACCACAGTGCGCGGCGTCGGCTTGAGGAACTTCGGTCCGCGACCGGTAAAACGCAGTTGCGCCAGGTTGGCCACCGTCATCCCCGGGATGAGCTCCGCCACCTCCTTCGGACTCAGGTACTTCTCCATCCGAACCTCCTTCAATGAGTAACCCTACTTCGGTGTTAATTATGGACACCATAAACGGGTTTGGTGTGGTCACGCAACCCCGATCTCGATTAGGCTGCACGAGTGGCAGCACACGATGAACAGATCGCGCGACGACTGCGAAGCACTCGCGAGAGCCTGGGGGTATCTCAGGAAGCACTTGCCGAGCTAATGAACGTGCGCGGCCACGATTTCCGTCAGCAGACGGTCAACAAGATCGAGAAGAACCAACGCCGCGTGCTGGCTTCCGAGCTGGTCGCTCTCGCAGACTCCCTCGGCATCTCGGTTACGGACCTGCTGGGCCTGGGTTCCGATCGCGCACCGTTACTTGTGTCGGGGGCACGCCTCGAGGAGGCGACTCGCAATCTTCAACACGCATCGCTGGCCTACGCGCGGGCGATGCTCGGCTTCGCACTGGCAGCCGATGCGGCAGGCGATTTGCACGCAAATGACGCGTACTTCGCGACCGAATCCCTAATCCGGCAGACGCCCGGATGGATCGCCACTGCGGATGTCGTAGGGAGCATTGAAGCGACGTTGAAAAACAACCAAACCGACGCACTCGGAGAACATGCGTCAAGCGTTCTACGGGCGCTGAAGGCGGAGCACGAACGCTTCCATCGGGAGAGCGATGGGTAGCGTCTACCCCTACGAGACGGCAAGCGGGAAGAGGCTCTACCGCATCGTCTATCGGCGCCCCGACAACACCCAGACGCAGGAGCGTGGCTTCACCCGCAAGCGGGACGCGGAGATCCGGCTGGCCGAGGTCGAGGTTTCGAAGGCCAAGGGCGACTACGTGAACCCAGCCGACGCGCAGGTCACAGTCGCGGCGATCGCGACGCCGTGGCTCGTCGGCCGCGAGCACGTGATGAAGGCTTCCAGCTACCGGTCCCTCGCGAGCGCCTGGCAGACACATGTCGAACCGAAATGGGGCGCGCGTCGCGTCGGCTCGGTGAAGTACTCCGAGGTGGAGACGTGGGTGGCGGAGCTCACCCGGGACCGGTCAGCGACGACCGTGCTCCGCGCGTACGGGGTGCTCGCGGCCGTGCTCGACGTCGCGGTGAAGGACAAGCGGATCAGCCGGAACGTCGCCCGCGGCGTCACGCTCCCCCGCAAGGTCGCGAAGTCGAAGCCGTACCTCACGCACCGCCAGGTCGCCACCCTCGCCGCGGCTTCCGCCCACCCAACGCTCGTAACCTTTCTGGCCTACACCGGGCTCAGGTGGGGCGAGGCGACCGCGCTACGTGTGCGGCACGTCGACACGCTCCGGCGCCGCGCGAGCGTCGAGGAGAACGCGGTGATGGTCGGAACGGTGATCCATGTCGGTACACCGAAGACGCACGAGACGCGCTCGGTCCCATACCCAGCATTCCTGTCTCTGTCGATCGCGAAGCTCTGCGAGGGCAAGGGCCGTGATGATCTGCTGTTCGGTGACGGTCGACTGCACATGCGCCTGCCGAACAGCCGCGACGGATGGTTCGCGGCCGCGGTGCGGCGCGTGCTCGACGACGAGGAGCGAGCAGCAGCCGAGGCAAAAGCTCGAGGCGAGGATGAGCCGGCGCGGATGCCGCGCGTCACCCCGCACGACCTGCGCCACACGGCCGCGTCGCTTGCTATCAGCTCCGGAGCGAACGTGAAGGCCGTGCAGCGGATGCTTGGACATGCGTCCGCGAGTATGACGCTCGATACGTACGCCGAGCTGTTCGACGACGACCTTGACGCTGTTGCTATTGCGCTCGACGGAGCTCGGCGATCAGCCCTGAAATGAGGAATGCCGTCGCCCACGGGGTGTGAGAGACGGCATCCGAACCCCTGGGTACACGGGGACTTCGAGAGTTGACACTATCTTGGGGACCATGTTGAGTCAAATGGGTCCGGAGTATGCGAGTTCGCTACAGCGACTCATTTCGGCGAAGCGCTACAAGCAGTACACTGCCGTGTTCGGCGGCGATCAGAAGGCGGGCGCCGCCCTGTACCTACTGGACATCGAGGTGCGTGGGGCACTTCTCGAGCTTCTGCACTTCATTGAGTTGCCGCTACGCGACGCCATCCACAGAGACCTGTCCGCGGTCTACTTCAAGCGCTGGTACGAGCGGTCCGACATACTCGACAGCCGGACGACCCGATCATTTGAGAAGGCCAAGGGCGAGCTCGGTAAGTACCTCGGGAAAGAGCCGGACAGGGTCGTCGCCCAAGTGTCCCTCGGGACGTGGACGGCGCTCCTTGAGACGGGCGGACCGATCAAGGATGCCGCCGGCAACTTCGTCGCTGCTTCAGACTACGAGCGCGACTTATGGCACCCGGCACTCGCGGGAACCTTCAGCGGATTGGCCAAGACTCGCGAGGACGCGGAGGTTCTCCTCCGCCGGGTGCGGCGCGCAAGAAACCGCGTAGCACACCACGAATCTGTCGTATTTGGGGTGCATCAGATCGGAGAGCGCGACGGCACGAAGCTTGTTCGCCAGTCCCCCCACTCGATGATCGCCGACGTCCGAGCCCTCATCGCGCACCTCGCCCCAGACATGAAGGCGTGGCTCGACACGTGCAAACATGTCGAAGAGCTCCTCGGGGACCAGCTCGCTGTCGACGCCCTGGCCTACGCGCACCTGAAGCGGAACGCCGCCTGGGTGTAGTCGCTCGTTGCCAAAATGTTGCCACGGACCCCCACGGCCTCATGACGAAGGCCCCGCCTGCCGCGTGATTCCGCGGGAGTCGGGGCCTTCGTGGTGGCGGTGACGGTGGGATTTGAACCCACGGTAGGGGGTTACCCTACACAACTTTTCGAGAGTTGCACCTTCGGCCGCTCGGACACGTCACCGCCGATCAGCTTACGACAGATGAGCGGATGCCGCGAATCCGGCCATCGCTCCGCCCCCGGCGCGGGCGAAACTCCTGAGAAATCGCCCCCGCGAGCCCCCGAGACCCTCCTAGGAGTCGATCCGTACGGAAACTCAGGAGTTCGGCCCGCCCCACCCGTCGCGCCAACCCCACAGACCCGAACCGACCGGTACCCCGACCCCGCGGCATCCGTTCATCCACCGTCGAACGACCGCCCTGGCACCGGTCCCACCCCGCTGCCAGGATCGAGTCATGAGCGTGATCGAGAACTCCAAGCTGACGGTCGTGGGCGCGGGAAGCGTGGGGGCGAGCGTCGCGTACGCCGCTCTCATCCGGGGCTCGGCACGGCACGTGGCGCTGTACGACATCGCCGAGGCGAAGGTCGAGGCCGAGGTGCTCGACCTCGCCCACGGCACGCAGTTCACCGGTTCGAGCGACATCGTGGGCGGTAGCGACGTATCTGTGGCCGAGGGCTCGCACGTCGTCGTCATCACCGCGGGTGCGAAGCAGAATCCCGGACAGACGCGCACCGAGCTCGCCGCGACGAACGCGCGCATCATCCGCGACATGATGCCGAAGCTGCTCGAGGTCGCTCCGAACGCCGTCTACGTGATCGTCACGAACCCGTGCGACGTCCTGACCGTTCTCGCACAGGAGGCGACCGGCCTTCCGACCCGCCGCATCTTCGCGTCCGGCACCGTGCTCGACACCTCGCGCTTGCGCTGGAAGCTCGCGCAGCGCGCGGGCGTCGCCACCTCGAGCGTGCACGCCTGGATCGTCGGCGAGCACGGCGACACCGAGTTCCCGCTCTGGTCCACGGCGACGATCGGATCGATCCCGATCACCGAGTTCGACCTCCCCGACGGCGGGCGCTTCACGAAGGACGAATTGGATGCCATCGCCGTCGACGTCCGCGACGCCGCCTACAAGGTCATCCAGGGCAAGGGCGCCACGAACTACGCGATCGGACTCTCGAGCGCTCGCATCGTCGAGGCGATCCTGCGCGACGAGCACGCGATCCTGCCCGTCAGCACCGTCCTCGAGGACTTCCACGGCATCAGCGGCATGGCCCTGTCGGTCCCCTCGATCGTCAGCGCGAAGGGCGCCGTCCCCCTGACGGGCACCCCGTTCTCCGACCCGGAGCTGGCACTTCTGCGCCGCTCCGCCGACACGCTGACGACCGTCGCCGACTCGCTGCGCGGCTGATCCGCGTCGGTAGCATCGGCGTATGAGCGACATCGAGGATCGTTTCGCCGAAGCCGTCGCCGCGATCGGCGGGGTGCTCAAGCGACACGGGTTCCGCAAGAAGAGATACGTCTGGACGCGCGTCCGCGACGGTGTCGCACACACGATCGACGTGCAGCGCAGCCACGGCAACACCGCCACCGGCGTGCGGTTCTACGTCAACGCGTCGGCATACGTGGCGGAGCTCGACCGCGCGATCGGACGCTCCGTCCCCGACGATCTCACCCGCGCGACAGCGCAGTACTCGACACGGTTCGAGGCCATCAGCGACTGGCCGAGCGATCGTGTCGACGTGGAGCGGGATGCCGATGCCCTCGGCACTGCGCTCCCGGCGGCGATCGAGCAGGTGGTGGCGCACCTCGACGCGATCACCGACGCGCCCTCTCTCGCGCGCACTCTTCTCGACAACGGGTACGTCCTCGATGACGACCTCTTCACCTGGTTCTGCGCGACCGGTCGCACCAACGACGTCCACGCACAGTTCGTGGCGGCCCGCGACCGCTTCGGCGCCGAGGACCGGTGGCCCCGCCTCGCCGCACGGTTCGAAGAGGCAGCCCTGAAGTTCGGCACCCCTCTCCCCTGATCCCGGATGCCGTGCCCCGACGGATCGATGTCGGAGGCCCCGCGTAGCCTGGGCACATGGCATCCCGACGTCCCGCTACCGCCCCTGCTCCGTACCGGTGCACCGAGTGCGGATGGACGACGCTGAAGTGGGTCGGCCGCTGCGGCGAGTGCCAGTCGTGGGGCACGGTCGTCGAGGCCGCCGAGCAGACGGGCATCGTGCGCTCGATCGTGCCGGTGGCGCCGGGCGCCGCGCGAGCGGCGCGGCGCATCACCGAGATCGACACGCAAGACGCCCCGCGTCGCACGAGCGGAGTGGGAGAGTTCGACCGGGTGCTGGGCGGCGGCATCGTCCCCGGCGCGGCGATCCTGCTCAGCGGCGAGCCCGGTGTCGGCAAGTCGACGCTGCTGCTCGAGGTCGCGGCGAAGAGCGCTCACGCCGGGCGTCGCGTGCTGTACGCGAGCGGCGAAGAGTCGGCCGCCCAGGTGCGGCTGCGCGCCGAGCGCACGGGAGCGCTCCACGACGAGTTGTTCCTGGCCTCCGAGACCGACCTCGCCACGATCCTCGGTCACGTCGACCAGGTCGAGCCCGGCCTGCTGATCGTCGACTCGGTGCAGACGATCTCCTCGGCCCACAGCGATGGAGCGGCGGGCCAGCCCGCGCAGGTGCGGGAGGTGGCATCCGCCCTCATCCGTGTCGCGAAGGAGCGCGGACTGCCGATCATCCTGGTCGGCCACGTGACCAAAGACGGTTCGATCGCAGGTCCCCGCATCCTCGAGCACCTCGTCGACGTCGTCTGCCACTTCGAGGGCGACCGGCAGACGTCGCTGCGCTTCGTGCGTGCACTCAAGAACCGCTTCGGACCGACGGACGAGGTCGGCTGCTTCGACATGACCGGCACCGGCATCGCTGAGGTCGCCGATCCGAGCGCGCTCTTCCTCGGGCACGGCGAGCCCGAACCGGGCACGTGCGTGACGATCGCGATGGAGGGCCGACGCGCTTTGCCCGTCGAGATCCAGGCCCTCGCCGTGCGGCAGACCGCGCCGAATCCGCGTCGCATCGTCAACGGCGTCGATTCATCGCGCGTGGCGATGGTCCTGGCGGTGCTCGAGAGCCGGATGGGCCTGAGGCTGTCCGACCGCGACGTCTACGTGTCCACGGTCGGCGGGGTGAGGCTCGTCGAGCCCGCGGCCGACCTCGCGATCGCGATCGCGGTGGCCAACGCCGTGAAGAACCGCAAGGTCTCGAAGCGCCTCGCGGCGATCGGCGAGTTGACGCTGACGGGCGAGATCCGCAACGTGACGCAGGCCGCGCAACGCGCGTCCGAGGCGAAGCGTCTCGGGTATCACACCGTGCTCGACGCCTCCTCGCGCAAGCTCGCGCAGGCCCTCAACGAGCTGCAGGTGCGCGGCATGCCCCGCGACGACAGCGAACCCGGCTTCTGACTCCGCGCACTCGATACGGTCGACCGCCGCTCCGGCCTCGAGGCCTCGGTAGAGCGCGGGTCAGCGCCCGGGAGGGGCGGACCGCCGGCGACGGTGCGGCGACGTCATGCCGAGCACCACGGGGATGACGAGTCCAGCGGCGCACACGGCCGCGGTGATCACGTACTCCATGTCTCCGAGTCTGTCACCCTCGCATCACCCGCGCGAGTCGCGTCATTCACCCGCGACATATCGCTCGCGCGTCCCGCGCTCCCACGTTCGGCAGCCCGATCGAGTGTCCAAAACACCCGGTCGCTTTTCCGAACGGTCCGGGTGTTGTGGACACTCAACAGGGAGAAACCCCGCGGCGACGCTCAGGCGTCGAGCGCGGCGATCAGGTCGGCGGGGCTCGCCTGGATGGGGTGCGGTCCGGCGATGTCGATGAACACCGTCGTGAGCTCCTCCTCATGCATTCCGAGGAAGGTCCGCAGCCACTGGGGCGACTGCAGGGCGACGTGCGGCGGCAGGGTCACGGGCTTGTGCGCCGCGTCGCTGAAGAGCAGAAGAGCGACCTGTCCCGTGTTCGGGTCGCGGTATGTCCAGACCTCGCCCATGTCGAGCGGGTTGTCGGCGTCGCCGGCCCTCATCAGCGGGACGACGGTCGGGCCGTGCCGCAGGGCGAAGGCGATCGCGGCCATGTCCTGCGTCTGAAGTGCGTCGGTCAGCGCGGTGTTCTTGAACTCCACATCGACCTTCTTCCCCTTGCGTTTCTTGCCCGCGGCCATCCTCCGAGCCTATCCGCGCGCCCGCACCCGTGCTCAGCGGAGGAGATACGGCGACCGGAGGACCCATACGTACGCGAGCGTCCTCCCGTCGCCGAATCTCCTCCCCTCGCCACCACAGCTCCGCCCGGCACCGACAGCCACCCCCGCGCTACGCCAGGAACCCGCGCAACAGCGCTTCAGAGCCGGCGAGATGGTCGCGCATCGCCGCGTGGGCGGCATCCGGTCTCCCGGCGAGGATCGCCGACACGATCGCGGCATGCTGCGAGGTGGAATGGTCGATGTTGCGCGGCAGGAGCGGAAACGTGTCGAGCCAGGCGTTGATCTTCGCGCGATTGTCCGCGACGAGGGGAACGAGAGACGGGATGCCGGCGACCTCCGCGATCGTCAGGTGCAGGAGCGTGTCGAGTCGGCGGTAGTCCGCCCCTTCGGCCCGCGCCGCCGCTTCGTGCCGCGCCCAGAGCACGTCGCGCTCGTCCGCCGACAGCGAGCGCGCCGCCGCGGCCCACGCGGCCCCTGGCTCGAGGACGCCACGCAGCGCCACGACGTCGTCGAGCTCTGCCGCGGACACCTCCGCCGGTCCCGAGGGCCGCGGTACCGGATCGACGACGAACGTCCCGCCGTACCGACCGCGCCGCGTCTCGAGCCACCCCGCGTCGGACAGCTCGCGCAGGGCCTCCCGCACCGTGTCACGGCTGACGCCGTACAGCGCGGCGAGCTCGCGCTCCGCGGGCAGCGACTCCCCCGGCGCGACGAGACCCAGGCGAACCGTCTGCACGATGCGCGCGGTCGTGTCCTCGAGCGCGTTCCCGCTGCGCACGGGCCGGTAGACGGCCCGGCGCAGGTCGTCGAGCGGGGCGTCGGTCACCGTCTCAGCCTGTCACGGTCGACGGCTCAGAGCGGCGTGACGTACGCGTTGGTGATCCCGCCGTCGACGACGAAGGCCGTCGCGGTGATGAACGACGCATCGTCGGATGCCAGGAACGCCACGGCCGCGGCCATCTCCTCGGGCTCCGCGAACCGCCCCATCGGCACGTGCACGAGGCGACGCTGCGCACGCTCGGGGTCTTTGGCGAACAGCTCCTGGAGCAGGGGCGTGTTCACCGGCCCCGGGCACAGCGCGTTCACGCGGATCCCCTGGCGGGCGAACTGCACACCCAGCTCGCGCGTCATCGCGAGCACGCCGCCCTTCGAGGCGGTGTACGAGATCTGCGAGGTCGCCGATCCCAGCAGTGCGACGAACGAGGCCGTGTTGATGATCGACCCCTTGCCGGCCGGCACCATGTGTCGCAGCGCCGCGCGCGAGCAGAGATACACGCTCTTGAGGTTCACGTCCTGCACACGGTCCCACGCGGGCAGTTCTGTGGTCTCGATCGAGTCGTCGTCGGCGGGCGAGATACCGGCGTTGTTGAACGCGATGTCGACGCTGCCGAGGTCGGCGGCGACGCCGTCGAAGAGAGCGTCGACGGATGCCTCGTCGGCGACGTTCACCTGCCGGAACACCCCGCCGACCTCCTCGGCCGCGGCGGTACCGGTGGTCTCGTCGAGGTCGGCGATCACGACGCGGGCGCCCTCGGCGGCGAACCGACGGGCGGTGGCGAGGCCGATGCCGCTGGCACCGCCGGTGACGATGGCGACGCGGTCGCCGAGGCGCTGGGTGAGATCGATGGTCATGAGCTGTGGTTCCTTAGGCGTGGGGGTGGAGAGGGATGAGGGGTCACTCGGTGGCGTAGAACACGTTCTTCACCTCGGTGAAGTGCTCGGCGGCATCCGGTCCGAGCTCCCGGCCGAGACCGGAGGCCTTCATGCCGCCGAAGGGCGTCGCGTACCGCACCGACGAGTGCGAGTTCACCGACAGCACGCCGCTGCGCACCCCGCGGGAGACCCGGATGCCACGCCCCAGGCTCTCGGTCCAGATGGACCCCGCGAGACCATAGGCGGTGTCGTTCGCCAGGCGGATGGCATCCGCTTCGTCGTCGAAGGGCATCACGGCGAGCACGGGCCCGAAGACCTCGTCGCGCGCGATGCGGTCGCCGGGCTGGGCGAGCACGACCGCGGGGGCGAACCAGAAGCCGTCGCCCTCCGGCGCGGATCCGCGGAAGGCGACGTCCGTCCCGTCGAGGAAGCTCTGCACGCTGGAGCGGTGGGATGCCGAGATGAGCGGCCCCATCTGCGTGTCCTCGTCGTGCGGGTCGCCGACCTTCCACGCGGCGACGGCGGGCTCGAGCATCTCGAGGAACCGGTCGTAGACGCTCCGCTGCACCAGCAGTCGGCTGCGGGCGCAGCAGTCCTGACCGGCGTTGTCGAACACCGAGCCGGGTACGCCGGCCGCGGCCTTCTCGAGGTCGGCATCCGCGAAGACGATGTTGGCGCTCTTCCCGCCGAGTTCGAGGGTCACGGGCTTGAGCATCCGCGCGCATCCCGCCGCGACCTCGGTGCCGACCTCGGTCGATCCCGTGAAGACGACCTTGTGCACGTCGGGGTGCGACACGAACCGCTGCCCGACGACCGAACCCGAGCCGACCACGACCTGGAAGAGCCCCTCGGGCAGGCCCGCTTCGAGAGCGAGTTCGCCGAGGCGGATCGCGGTCAGGGGCGTCAGCTCCGCCGGTTTGAGCACGACGGCGTTCCCCGCGGCGAGCGCGGGGGCGAAGCCCCACGCGGCGATGGTCATCGGGAAGTTCCACGGCACGATGATCCCGACCACGCCGTACGGCTCGTGGTAGGTCACATCGAGCCCGCCGGCGACCGGGATCTGCGACCCGATCAGGCGTTCCGGGGCGCCGGCATAGTAGTTGAGCACCTGGGCGACGTGTTGCGCCTCCCACCGGGCCGAGCCGATGGGGTGGCCGGAGTTGCGAACCTCCAGCGCCGCGAGCTCCTCGACGTGTGCCTCGACGACCCGAGCGAACGACCGCAGCGCGTCGGCGCGGGCGACGGGGGCGAGCGCCGCCCACGCGCGCTGCGTACGCACGGCCTCGGCGACGGCGGCATCCACCTGATCGATCTCGGCGCGCTCGAGCGTGGTGATCGGCGACCCCGTCGAGGGGTCGATGACGGTGAAGGTGCTCATGCGAGGGCTCCCTGGTGCGCGGAGGAATCGGAAACGGCTGAAGCGGCGGCGGTGCCCGCGCGGGACGCCCGGTAACGCGCGGCGGCAGCGACGAGCCCGAGGAACAGCCGCCGGTCCTCGGCGTTCTCCTCCGGATGCCACTGCACGGCGACGAGGTAGTCGTCGCCCGGCATCTCGACGGCCTGCACGAGCCCGTCGTCGGTCCGCGCGGTCACGTGGAGTCCCTCACCGACGCGGTCGACGCCCTGGTGGTGGTAGCTGTGGACCGTGAGCTCCCCTGCCCCGACGAGGCCGGCGAGCCGGGTTCCGGCATCCACCTCGACGACGTTCTCGGCGAAGACCCCTCCGCCGATCTTGTAGCGCTCGGTGCCGAGGACCTCGGGCAGGTGCTGATGCAGCGTCCCGCCGAGGGCGACGTTGATGAGCTGCAGCCCGCGGCAGATGCCGAAGACCGGGATGCCGCGCTCCCGCGCCCCGGCGAGGAGCGCGAGCTCCCACGCGTCGCGGTCGGCGCGTGCGGGGTCGGTCAGCGGGTGGCGCTCGGCACCGTAGAGCTCGGGCTGCACGTCAAGCCCGCCCGTGAGGATCAGCCCGTCGAGGCCGTCGAGGACCGCCGCGGCAGCCTCGGAGGGCCGGGGCTGCGGCGGCAGCAGCACGGCGGATGCACCCGACGCGGTCACGGAGTCGAAGTACTGCTGCGGCAGGAACGCCGCGCGCACATCCCACACGCCCTGCTTCGCGCGCTCCAGATAGGTCGTGAGCCCGACGACGGGGGTCCGGGCCGGATCAGAGACGTTCGAAACCACGCACGCGCTCCCAGTCGGTCACGGCGGCGTCGAAGGCTTCGACCTCGATGCGCGCCTGGTTGAGGTAATGCTCGACGACCTCGTCGCCGAAAGCGGCGCGCGCGATCGTGGACTCCGAGAAGAGCCGCGCGGCCTCCCGCAGGGTCGTCGGCAGCGTGTCGACACCGGAGGTGTAAGCGTTGCCCGTCAGCGGCGCGGGGAGCGGGAGCTCGTTCTCGATGCCGTACAGTCCTCCGGCGATGATCGCGGAGATCGCGAGGTACGGGTTGACGTCCCCGCCCGGCACGCGGTTCTCGACGCGGAGCGACGAGCCGTGTCCGACGACGCGCAGTGCGCACGTGCGGTTGTCGACGCCCCACGCGATGCCGGTCGGCGCGAACGAGCCGAGGGCGAAGCGCTTGTACGAGTTGACCGTGGGGGCGTACAGCAGGGTGAACTCGCGGAGGGTGGCCAGGATGCCGGCGATCCAGTGCTCCATGAGGGGGCTGAAGCCGTGCTCCCCCTCGCCCGCCATGACGGCGGCACCGTCATCACCGCGGACGGACAGGTGGATGTGGCAGCTGTTGCCCTCGCGCTCGTTGAACTTCGCCATGAATGTCAGCGACTTGCCGTGCCGGTCGGCGATCTCTTTCGCGCCGTTCTTGTAGATCGTGTGATTGTCGGCGGTCTCGAGGGCCTCGGCGTAGCGGAAGGCGATCTCCTGCTGACCGAAGTTGCACTCTCCCTTCACGCCCTCGCAGTACATGCCCGCGCCGTCCATCCCGACGCGGATGTCGCGCAGGAGGGGCTCGAGGCGCGTGGTGGCCAGCAGGTTGTAGTCGACGTTGTAGTCGGTGGAGGCCCGGAGCCCCGTGTAGCCCTTCGCCCACGCCTCGCGGAACGAGTCGTCGAAGACGATGAACTCGAGCTCCGTGCCCGCGTAGGCGGTCAGCCCCCGCTCGGCCAGTCGAGCGCGCTGGGCGTTCAGGATGCCACGCGGCGACTGCGCCACGTGCTCACGGTCCTCCCACGCGAGGTCGGCCATGACCAGGGCTGTCCCGGGCTGCCACGGGACACGGCGGAGCGTCTCGAGATCGGGGACGAGCAGCATGTCGCCGTATCCCTTGTCCCAGCTCGACATCGCGTACCCGTCGACGGTGTTGAGGTCGACGTCGACCGAGAGCAGGTAGTTGCAGGCCTCCGCTCCGTGCGGCAGCACCTCGTCGCGCCAGAACCGCGCGGCGACCCGCTTGCCGACGAGGCGACCCTGCGCGTCGGGGAACGCCACGATGACCGTGTCGATCTCGCCGCTGTCGATCGCGGCATCCAATTCTGCGGTGGTGAGATTGCCCGCCATGGTTTCCCTCTCGCGTGCTCGTCGTCCTCGCGTGCGGAGGACGTAACGAGGAACTTACACGCCAAAGGTAGACAGGTCGACCAATAGAAGGCCATGATTTCCCGCAAGGCGAGCCCGCCGCCTGCCCGCATCCTTCTGGAGGTCACATGTCCACCTCGAGCAGTTCCCGCAAAAAGGTCGCCGGAGCCACCTATACGGCAACGGATTCCTCGTACTTCGAGAAACGCACCCTCAAACGTTCGGCCGGGGTGTGGGGCCTGTGGGGCCTCGCCGTCGCCGCCGTCATCTCGGGCGACTTCTCGGGCTGGAACTTCGGCATCGGCTTCGCCGGCTTCGGCGGCATGCTCATCGCCTTCGTGATCCTCGTCATCATGTACTACGGCCTGACCTTCTCGATCGGCGAGATGGCGGCCGCGATGCCGCACACGGGCGGCGCCTACTCGTTCGCGCGCTCGGCGATGGGGCCGTGGGGCGGCCTCGCGACGGGCCTCGCCGAGACGATCGAGTACGTCGCGACCACCGCCGTCGTCGTGTACTTCTCGGGGCAGTACGCCGACTCCGCCCTCGAACTGCTGACCGGGGTGAGCCTGCCGGCGTTCGTCTGGTGGATCATCCTCTACGCGCTCTTCATCGCCCTGAACGCCGCGGGTGCCAACATCTCGTTCGGCTTCGCGATCGTGGTGTCGATCATCTCGATCGGCATCATCGTCGTGTTCGGCGTGATGGCGCTGGCATCCGGTGCCTTCGACTGGGGCTCGCTGTGGAACCAGACACCCGACCCCGGCAACACTGAGTTCCTTCCCTTTGGAGTCGGCTCGATCCTGCTCGCCCTCCCGTTTGCGATGTGGTTCTTCCTCGGCATCGAAGAGCTGCCCCTCGCCGCGGAGGAGTCGCACAACCCGGCTCGCGACATCCCCCGCGCCGGCCTGTGGGCACGCGGCACGCTGATCGTGACGGGTCTCATCGTGCTGTTCCTCAACACCGGCGTGCTCGGGGCGGACGCGACGGGCGAATCGGTCGAGCCGCTCCTCGACGGCTTCCGCGCGATGGTCGGCGACCAGGCGGCTGCTGTGCTGTCGCTCCTCGCGCTGATCGGCCTGCTGGCATCCCTCATGGGCATCATGTTCGCCTACGGCCGCAACATGTACTCGCTCTCGCGCGCCGGGTACTACCCGCGCTGGCTCTCGCTCACCGGCGCCCGTAAGACGCCCTGGGTCGCGCTGGTGTTCGGCGCCGTCCTGGGCTTCCTCGCCCTCGTGATCGTGCAGGCGGCTGGCGGCGACGCCAGCCCCGCCGGCGCGATCGTGCTGAACATCGCGGTGTGGGGAGCGGTGCTCGCGTACTTCCTGCAGATGGTCTCGTTCATCGTGCTCCGCAAGAAGTTCCCGAACGCCGTCCGCCCCTACAAGAGCCCGTGGGGGCTGTTCGGGGCCTACTCGGCGGCGATCATCGCCGCGGTCGTGTTCTTCGGCCTCCTGCTGAACCCGGCGTACCTGCTCGCGATCGTCGCGATCATCGTGGTCTACGCCGTGATCTTCATCGCCTTCGCGATCTACGGCCGGCACCGCCTCGTCCTCTCCCCCGAGGAGGAGTACGCCCTCTCGGGTGGCCTACACGGCGACCCGCAGAAGGAGGGCTACGACGCCATGGAGGGCGAGGTCTTCGGCGAAAA
>NZ_JARHXC010000251.1:0-9878 GCF_029222405.1 Microbacterium sp. Kw_RZR3
GGCATCCTGCCGACCCCATTGCCCCGCGCGGACGCTGATGCTAAACTTGAGTCAACGCCACTCAAGTTTGAGTGAAGCGAGAAAACTTCCAGGAGACACCATGAACGCCACACAACAGCCGGGGCAGGAGGACGCGCGCAGCGCCCTCGAGCAATTCGGCATCAACCTCACCGACCGGGCCCGCCAGGGCAAGCTCGACCCCGTGATCGGGCGTGACGGCGAGATCCGCCGCGTCAGCCAGGTACTCACCCGGCGCACCAAGAACAACCCCGTGCTCATCGGCGAGCCCGGCGTCGGCAAGACCGCCGTCGTCGAAGGACTCGCCCAGCGCATCGTCGCGGGCGACGTCGCCGAGAGTCTCAAGAACAAAGAGCTGGTCTCGCTCGACATCTCGGCGCTGGTCGCCGGTGCGATGTACCGCGGACAGTTCGAGGAGCGGCTGAAGAGCGTCCTGAAAGAGATCACCGAGTCCGACGGACGCATCATCACGTTCATCGACGAGCTGCACGTGCTCATGGGCGCGGGCGGCGGCGAAGGGTCGGTCGCGGCCAGCAACATGCTCAAGCCCATGCTCGCCCGCGGCGAGCTGCGCCTGATCGGCGCGACCACGCTCGACGAGTATCGCGAGTTCATCGAAAAGGATGCCGCTCTCGAACGCCGTTTCCAGCAGGTCTACGTCGGCGAGCCCACGGTGGAGGACACCGTGGCGATCCTCCGCGGCCTCAAAGAACGGTACGAAGCGCACCACAAGGTCGCGATCGCCGACGCGGCGCTGGTGGCCGCGGCATCCCTCTCCAACCGCTACATCCCCTCGCGCCAGCTGCCCGACAAGGCCATCGACCTGATCGACGAGGCCGCGTCGCGCCTGCGCATGGAGATCGACTCGGCTCCGCTCGAGATCGACGAGCTTCGTCGTCACGTCGACCGTCTGAAGCTCGAAGAACTCGCGCTGAAGAAGGAGAAGGACGAGGCGTCGAAAGAGCGCCTGGCGACTCTTCGCGAGACGCTCGCCGCCGAACAGGCCAAGCTCGACGAGCTGCAGACACGGTGGGAGCGCGAGCGCGCCTCGCTGAACCGCGTCGGTGAGCTCAAGACCCGCCTCGATGCCGCTCGCGTGGATGCCGAGCGCGCTCAACGCGAGGGCAACCTCGAGCGTGCGTCGCGCTTGCTGTACGCCGAGATCCCGGCGCTCGAGCGCGAGCTCATGAAGGCGGAGCGCGAAGAGCCCGCGGGTGACCGCATGGTGAACGAGCAGGTGACCGACGAGGACATCGCGGCGGTCATCGCCGCGTGGACGGGGATCCCCGTGGGGCGTCTGCTCCAGGGCGAGACCGAGAAGCTCCTGCACCTCGAGCGCGAGCTCGGCAAGCGTCTGATCGGACAGAAGGATGCCGTGAAGGCGGTGTCCGACGCCGTCCGACGCTCGCGTGCCGGCATCAGCGACCCCAACCGCCCCGTCGGCTCGTTCCTGTTCCTCGGCCCGACGGGTGTCGGAAAGACCGAGCTCGCGAAGTCGCTCGCCGACTTCCTCTTCGACGACGAGCACGCCATGGTGCGTATCGACATGTCGGAGTACGGCGAGAAGCACTCCGTCTCGCGCCTGGTCGGTGCCCCTCCGGGGTACGTCGGGTACGAGGCCGGTGGTCAGCTGACCGAGGCCGTGCGTCGGCGTCCCTACAGCGTCGTGCTGCTCGACGAGGTCGAGAAGGCGCACCCCGAAGTCTTCGACGTGCTGCTGCAGGTCATGGACGACGGTCGCCTGACCGACGGCCAGGGCCGCACGGTCGACTTCACGAACGTCATCCTGATCCTGACCTCCAACCTCGGCTCGCCGATCCTCATCGATCCGACGCTGTCGATGGATGCCAAGCGTGAACAGGTTCAGGCTCTCGTGCGGCAGGCCTTCAAACCGGAGTTCGTGAACCGCCTCGACGACATCGTGATCTTCCAGGCCCTCAGCCAGGACGACCTCGCCCAGATCGTCGAACTCGCCGTCGATGCTCTGCACAAGCGCCTGCGCGAGCGCCGGCTGACCCTCGCGGTCACGCCCGACGCCCGCTCGTGGCTCGCCGAGCGCGGCTACGACCCGGTGTACGGCGCGCGTCCGCTGCGTCGACTCATCCAGTCCGAGATCCAGGACCGCCTCGCGATGGCGATCCTCGCCGGCACGGTGCGCGACGGCGACGTGGTCCGCGTCGACGTGGCCAGCGACGGCGACTCGCTCATGCTGGTGAGCACGGGCCCCGCTGCCGAGGAGCCCGGCGACGACCCCGACGACGACGTGATCGAGGCCGAGATCGTCGAGTAGGCCGAACAGGGAGAGGGATGCCACGCGGTGTGCGTGGCATCCCCCTCCCGTGTGTGCGCCCCCCGTGCATAAACGCCATCCGCTCACGTAAACGCGGTGTGCTCGCGTTTCTGTGAGCGGATGGCGTTTATGGGGTGTGGCCGTCCCGGCGGGTCCTGCACCAGCCGCCCCGTTTCGTCACGGGCAGGGCGTGAGCCAGGCCTTCACGAACCCCGCGGTCTGATACACGTACTGGAACGCCCAGTCGTACAGCGACATGTTCGTGTCGACACCCATCACGGTGACGTCGCCCCCGTAGCACTTCGCGAAGATGTAGCGCGCGCGGGCGACGTGCGGGGTGAAGGTGATCACGACCGTCTTTCCGCTGGGGTGACTGCTGACGTATTCGGTGAGGAGTTTGGCCTCGCCAGCGGTGGTGAACGGGTCCGGCCGCTTGCAGGTGACCCCGGGCTCGCCACACGCGTCGATCTCAGAGGCATCGAAGGCGCGGTCCCCATGCCCCTTTGCGGAACCCGACACGGAGATCAGCATCGGCAGGTTGCCGTCGGCGTCGCGAAGGGTCTCACCGAGATCGAGCCGCTGCTGCTGGGGCGGTCCGATCACGTAGACGAGATTCGCGTCGGTCGGATCGCCCTGCGGAGGGAAGACGTAGAGGGGGAGCCCCGCCGCGACGATCGCCACGACAACGACGGCGAGTGCCAGGCTGAGCCGACGGAGGCGTCGCCACCGTATTCGTCCGCGCCGCGCCCCCGCGAGCGCGATGGGCTGTGATTCCGGTGCACCGGCTTCGGTGGGCGAAGAGGTCGTCACGGAAGCGATGGTAAGCCGCTCTTGTGAACGCCACGTTGCCGACGACAGGTGAGCGCGGTCCGCCACCGCTGCGGCGCGATCGCCTCAGGGCGGAGTCCGCGTCGGCGCCCCGCCGCTGGCCGGACCGAAGCAGGTTTGCCCCCGCACCGCGGCTTCGGGTGCGGGGGCGAACGAGTGTCGCTGGGGTGTCGTGATCAGGCGTCGACGAGCAGCGACTCCGCGATCGTGCGGCGCTCGCGCGGCGCGAGTTCGCGCTGGCGCAGTCCCTCTTCGGCCGCGTCGACGTCGCCGAGGGTGCCCACGGCGATGACCGTCACGGGCACGAAGCGGGGCTCGATGTCGAAGGCCGCGCGGAGGGCGTCGACCTCGAAGCCGCCCATCTGGTGCGTCGCGAGACCCTCGGCGTGCGCCTGCACGGTGAAGTGCGCGGCCGCTTGACCGGCGTCGTACAGAGCCCAGGGGCGTGCCTCGCCCTCGGCCGTCTCGGTCTCGGCGAGCACGACGACCAGCGCGCCGGCGGCCGGAGCCCATGCCTGGTTGAAGCCCATCAGGGCCGACACGACGAGAGCGTGCGCGTCGCCGCCGCGACGGGCGACGATCAGGCGCCACGGCTGGTGGTTCATGCCCGAGGGAGCCCAACGGGCGGCTTCCAGGGCCGAGCGCAGCGCGACTTCGTCGATCGGCGTTTCGGGGTCGAAGACGCGCGTGCTCCAGCGCTCGGCGAGGACGTCGAGGATGGGGGCTTCGGTGGGGGCGGTGCGGTCGAGAACGAGAGACATGGATACTCCTGTGAACGAGGACTGAGCCGGGACGCCGTTGACCCGAACCAGTGAACGCCACGCGCGCACGAGATGTTCCCATGTGACGTCGTGCGTCGCGCCCTCATAGAGAGATTTCAGGATGCCGCGCCCTCGGCGTGCGCGTCGATGAGCGACGGCTCGTCGCGTCGCGCCGCAACGGTGCCGCCCCGCCCCGCCGCAGGAGCCGCCGTCAGGCCTTCCAGGACGACGGCCCCGCGCTTCCCGCCGCGTACTCGTCGAGCGGCACCTCGTTCTGACGCCACGCGTCGATCACCGGCTGCACGATGCGCCAGCACTGCTCGGCCGCGTCGCCGCGGACGGCGAGCATCGCGTCGCCGTCGAGAATGCCCGAGAGCACTTCGCCGTACGCCTTGAGCGCGCCCTCGCCGAGATCGGCATCGAGGGTCACGCGCTCGAGCTCGAGCGGGTCGTCGGCGCCGTTGACGTTGAGCTCGAGGCTCATCGTGTCGGGGCCGAGCGAGAACACGAGCTTCGACGGGTCGCTCTCGCCGACGAATCCGCCCGGAAGGTGCCGCACGGGCTTGAAGGTGACGGTGACGGCCGGGTCTCCGGCATCCAGAGCCTTGCCCGATCGGAGCGTGATGGGCACACCCTGCCAGCGCGCGGTGCGCACCTCGACGGTCATCTCGGCGAGCGTCTCGGTGTTGCGCGACGGGTCGACGCCGGGCTCGTCGACGTACGAGACGAAGTGCCGCTCACCCACCTCGCCCGCGGTGTACCGCGCGCGGCGGGAGTTCTTCACCGGGTCGTCGTCGAGCACGTGGGTTGCGCGCAGCACGGCCGACGTCGCGTCGCGCAGATCGAGCTGATCGAGGGAGGACGGCGGCTCCATCGTGACGAACGCCATGACCTGCAGCAGGTGGCTCTGGATCATGTCGACCAGAGCTCCTGCGGAGTCGTAGTACCCGGCGCGGCCTTCGAGGCCGAGCTTCTCGGGGAAGTCGACCGTGATGGTCGCGATGTCGTCGGCCGACCACACGCTCTCGATGAGACGGTTGGCGAAGCGCACGCCCAGCAGGTTGAGCACCGTGGAGCGACCGAGGAAGTGGTCGATGCGGAAGACCTGGTCTTCGGGGACGAGGGTCGCCAGCTGCTCGTTGAGCTTGTGCGCGCTGGCTTCGTCGGTGCCGAAGGGCTTCTCGAGGGCGAGGATCGTGCCCGCGGGGATCGTGACGTCGGCGAGGGCGATGCACGACTTCTCGGTGACGGCCGGCGGAACGGCGAAGTACAGGGCCGGGCGCCCTTCGGCGCCGTCGAGGAGGGTCTGCAGGTCGGCGGCCTTCGTGATGTCGGCTTGCGAGTAGGTCGTCGACGAGACCTGCTCGAACGCCGCCTCGGCATCCATCGTCTGGAAGGCCTTCTTCACGACGTCGCGCCAGTGCTCGTCGGTCCAGTCGTCCATGCCGGCGCCGTGCAGGCGGATCGAGCGCTTCGGCTCGCGGGCGAGCAACTGGCCGAGGGCCGGGAGGAGCAGTCGAGAGGTGAGGTCGCCCGAGGCGCCCAGGATGATCAGGGTCGTGTCCGCCGCCATGGGGTAACCGTAGCGCTCGGTTCCGACATCGCCGGGATGCTTGCAGCGCGCGCATGGATGTCACTATCGAGATGTTCGGCCACGATGTCGGCGGCACCTGCCATGATCCGAGGGTGACCACTCCGATCGAGGACTATGCGGTCCTCAGCAACTGCCGCTCCGCAGCCCTGGTCTCCCGCGACGGGAGCATCGATTGGCTCTGCCTGCCGCGGTACGACAGCGGGTCGATGCTCGGCGCGCTCCTCGGCGACGAGTCGCACGGGCGGTGGTCGCTGCGCCCCGCAGACCCCGAGGCCCGGGCGACCCGGCGCTACGACGGCGACACCTTCGTCCTCGTGACGCGGTGGGAGACGGCGACCGGCGTCGCCGACGTCTACGACGCGATGCCGGTCGACGAGGGCGTCGAAGCGGTGATCCGTCGCGTGGTCGGTGTGTCGGGCGAGGTCGACTTCGTCAGCGAGGTCCGTCTGCGCTTCGACTACGCGCGAGCCGTCCCGTGGGTCCAGCAGATCGGACAGGGCGGCGAACACGCGATCCTCGCCGTCGCGGGTCCCGATGCCGTCGTCATCCGGGGTCCGCGCCTGATCGCCGTCGACACCGCGCATCGCGGCCGCTGGACGGCGGCGGCGGGGCAGAGCGTCGATTCCGTCCTCTCGTGGGGCCCGTCGTGGCGTGAGGCCCCGGCCGCGTTCAACGTCGAGGCGGCCCTCGAACGCACGCGCGAATGGTGGGCCGCGTGGGCCGACCGCGTGCAGTCAGCCGGCACGCACGCGGCACTCGTCACCCGTTCGCTCATGGTGCTGCGCGCCCTCACGCACTCCGAGACCGGCGGGATCGTCGCGGCCGCGACCACATCGCTCCCCGAGGCCTTCGGCGGCTCCCGCAACTGGGACTACCGCTACGTGTGGCTGCGCGACGCCGCGCTCACGCTGAGCGCGTACATCGACCACGGGTACCTGGATGCCGCCCAGCACTGGCGCACCTGGCTGCTCCGGGCCATCGCCGGCGATCCGGCCGACGTGCAGATCATGTACGGCATCGCGGGGGAGCGCGACCTCCCCGAGCGAGAGATCACGAGCCTCCCCGGGTACGGCGGCGCCGCGCCCGTTCGCATCGGCAACGGGGCGGTCACGCAGTACCAGGCCGATGTCATCGGCGAGGTGATGGTGGCGCTCGAAGCGGCGCGGAACGCGGGGGTCGAAGAGACGACGTTCTCGTGGTCGCTCCAACGTTCCCTGCTGAATCAGCTTGCAGGAGAGGTCGACAAACCCGACCTCGGCATCTGGGAGATGCGCGGAGAACCGCACTCCTTCACCCACTCCCGGGCGATGGTGTGGGCCGCGTTCGACCGTGGCATCCGGGCCGTCGAAGAGGGCGGTCGCGAGGGCGAGGTCGACACGTGGCGCGCGCTGCGCGACAGCGTGCGCGCCGACATCGATGCGCGTGGCGTGCACGAGGGCGGGTGGTTCACGCAGCACTTCGACACCGACGAGGTCGACGCGTCGCTGCTCGTGCTGCCGCAGGTGGGCTTCTGCGCCTACGACGATCCGCGCATGCTCGCCACGGTCGCGCGCATGGAAAAGACGCTCATGCCCGACGGGTGGCTTCTGCGCTATCGCACCACCGGTGTCGACGGGCTCAGCGGCGACGAGCATCCCTTCCTCGCGTGCTCGTTCTGGCTGGTCGGGCAGTACGCGCACAGCGGGCGGCGCGACGAGGCCGTGACGTTGATGAAGCGCCTCACGGCGGTCGCCAACGACCTCGGCCTGCTGTCGGAGGAGTACGACCCCACGACGAAGCGGCAGGCCGGGAACACCCCGCAGGCCCTGTCGCATCTCGCGCTGGTGGGGGCGGCCGACGCCCTGGATGCCACGGCTCCGCGCTGAGCGCCCTCCTCGGGCCGCGGCGGCGGTGGCCGCGCGCTCTGCGGGCCGCGGCGGAGGTGGCTGAGCCTGTCGAAGCCTCCGGTCCCTTCGACGGGCTCAGGGACCTCGCGCTGCGTGAGCGACCCCGCGCGGCGAGCACGACCTCACGCTGCGCACGGGGACCGCGCAGTCCGCCCCCACCCCCACCGCGCGGCCCTAGAGTCATCGCATGGACGACGACGTCGAGCTGCGCCTGCTGCGCGAGCGGGTCTACGGCGTCGACGGTGCCGCCGCCACTCCGGCGATGATCGCTCGGCTCGCCGAGCTCGAGGAGAACGCACGACGGCCGCCCATCGTGGAGGATCCGCCCGCCGACGTACCGGATGCCGAGCCCCCGACGCCCGCTGACGACGTCACCGAACCGTCCACCCGGCGCCCCGCCCTCCGCTGGGCGCTCATCGGGGTCGGCGCCGTCGCCCTCGTGAGCGTCGGCGTCGCGATCGGCTCCACGTTCGCGGCCCCGCCGTCGACCGCGGCCACCGCCGATCCCGCCGAGGCGAGCCTGCCCGAGCTCACCTTCCCGCAGACGGCCGAAGACGTCATCTCGGCCGAGATCCTCAGCGACAGCGGCATCGACCCGGCGAGCACCCGTTACATCGCGACGGTGAGCGACTTCCGCATCTACCTCGCCCGGCCCGACGACGGCGACGGACGCTGCATCGCGACCTTCACCTCCAGCGAGAACCGTCCCTGGTCCGCCGGGTGCGCGAGCGGAGCGCAGGTCGGAGCCGCCGTCTTCGGCATCGACGAGAGACTCACCGTCGCGATCGGCGAGCCGGTCTCGTCGGGGGTCGACGGCATCCCGATCCGTCTGTCCGACAGCGTCACGGCCTTCGTGGCGCGCTGAGTCCCGCCGGTGCCTTCTCGGGCTTCGCCGTCGACGACCTCGACGCCGCCCATCGCTTCTACGCGGACACGCTCGGACTCACCGTCGAGGTGCTCGCCGGCACCGGCTTCCTGTCGCTGCAGCTCGCCTCGGGTGGGAGCGTGCTCGTGTACGGCAAGCCGAACCACACGCCCGCGTCGTTCACGGCGCTGAACTTCCCCGTCGCGGATGTCGAGGCGGCCGTCGACGACCTGCGGGCGCGTGGCGTCGAGACGAAGATCTACGACGATGCGGACTTCCCCACCGGCTCGCGCGGGATCATGCGCGAGGGTGGCCCGCTGATCGCGTGGTTCCGCGACCCGGCGGGCAACGTCCTCGCGGTCCTCGAGGAGTGACCCGCGTCAGCCGGCCGGCTGCAGGTCGGTGCCCGTGGCGTCGAGACGGAAGAACGCGTCGCGATAGTCGTCGCGCAGCCCGAACGTGATCTCCGGCACGCCGACGTTGCGGATGAACGTCGGGCTCTGGACATCGTCGTCGGTCGCGCGCTCGATGCGAGCCGACGCACCGTCGGTGGGAAGCCCGCTCTGGGCGGACGCCTGCTCCATCGCGGGCCAGAGCCGGTCGAGGGCGACGTCCGACCACGAGAACTGCTCCTCCGCGAGCTCGGGCTGACGGTGAGCCGCCCCGTCGTGGCTCACGACGCCGCCGCGGTAGGTCCACTCGTCGGTCTCCACTGCGCCGACGCGGATCGGGGCGTCGACGAGGACGGCATCCGGGATCACCGTGATCGACACGACCCGGTCGTGTCCGATCGCCTCCTGGAGCGCCCCTTCGGCGGTCTCGAGTGCGTCGGGGTGTCGCATGTCGACGCTCCACCGGCCGTCCGACCACGCGTCGAGGGTCAGCCCGACCGCCCCGCGGAAGGGCAGCACGACGACGGCGCCCGCGAGCACGGCGACGAGCGCGAACACCGCCAGGCGCAGGGGTCGTCCACGGCGGCCGATGCCGATCAGCGGTCCGCGGCGGCGACCCCTGTCGATGCGCGTCCCCGGGGTGATCGGTCGGACGTCGACGTCGGAACGCGGCGGCACGACGAGGCGCGCGATCTCGGCGGGCGAGAGCTCCCCGTCTGCGAAGACGATCTCGGGCCCGCCCTCGAGAAGTATCGCGACGTCGCGCTCGAGGCCGGCCTGGTACGCGGGCAGCTCGGTCAGGGGCACGAGCCTGCGGATGGTCGTCGCCCACGCGTCCCCCGTGAGGGAGACCACCGTGACGTCGATGTCGCACACGGGCTGCTCGTTGACGAACGTGCCGGTCTGGCGCACCGCGTCGATGCGCGCGCGTCCGAGACGTCGTCCATCGCGGGCTTCCTGCACGGCGGCAGGGGAGGGGAGCGCCGCGGCGAGCCCCCCGCCCAGCCGCGAGACGGTGGTCGCGGCGATGCAGACTCCGATGGCGACGCCGAAGATGAGCATTCCCGGGTCTGGATTCCCCAGCAGCGAGACGATGAGACCGCCGATCGCTGCCCCGAACGCGGCGAAAGCGAGAAGGCGGAGCACCGAAAGAGCCTAATCGCCCCCTGAGAACACGGCGAGGAGCGGAGGGAAGAGGGGAGGGATGCCGAAGCCCTGGCATCCCTCCCCCTTCCCCCGCTGTG
>NZ_JARHXC010000252.1:0-12798 GCF_029222405.1 Microbacterium sp. Kw_RZR3
GGCCGCGACGGGGTGAACACCGAACTCCCGGCATCCGCCCGCTAGAACGCCCGCAGGTTCGCCTGCAGCCCGCCGTCGACGTACTCCTCGCGCAGGATTCCTCGACGGCGCAGGATCGGCACGAGATCGTCGAGCAGACGGTGGACGGTGACCGGATGAAGGTCCCCCCACAGCAGGACGCCGTCGTTGCCCCACGTGCCCAGCTCCTCGATGCGGTCGGCGAACTCCTCGGCCGTCCCCACGAACCCGGAACCGTCGTTCAGCCGGCCGAGGCGCGCGTGCGCAGCCAGGATCGTCCGCAGCGGCGCGTCGGCGTCGTGCTTCCCGACGAGTCGTTTGATGCTGCCCTCCGACACGTGCTCGCCGAAGATCGAGCGATCGAGAGGACTGTCGAGGTCGAGACCGGTGAGATCCGTCTCGAGGTCGCTGGACTGCTTGCGCGCGATCGCGATCAACGCCTCCTCGGACGGATTCGCGGATGCCGCGACCAGACGGTCGGCCTCCTCCGGCGACGACACCAGCACCGGCTGGATCGCGAAGAGGATCTTGATGTCGGCGGCGTCGCGCCCCGCTGCCTCCGCCGCGGCGTGGATGCGTCCGCGGTAGGAGCGGATGCTCGCCTCGTCCAGCGGGGCGAGCGCCAGCTGCACGTCCGAGTTGTGTCCTGCGAACGCCAGCCCGCGCCCCGAGCCGCCCGGTGAGACGATCGCCGGTTCGCCATCGGTGAAGGGGATCGCGTTGAGCGGACCGTCGAAGCCGAAGTGCTGACCGCGGTGGCGCGTGGCATCCAGTTTCGTCCCGTCGGCGTAGACGCCCGACTCCTCATCGACGACGAGCGCGCCCTCGCCCCAGCTCCGCCACAGTTGACGGATGCCGTCGAGCCACTCCTCGGCCCGGTCGTAGGCCGCGTCGTGTCCGAGCTGCGGGGCCGTGGAGAAGTGGCGCGCACTGCCGGTGTCGGTGACGACGTTGAGTCCGAGACGGTGCCCGCTCAAGTGCTGGAGGGTCGCGAACTGTCGTGCCGCCGTATAGGGCAGGTATGCGGCCGGGTTGACCGTCGGCACGACCCCGAGATGCCGGGTCGCGGCGAAGAGGTACGGTGCGAGCAGCAGCGGATCGTGCTTGGGTCCACCGAAGGCGTGGCGCACCCGAAGATCGATCGTGTCGGCGCTTCCGAGCGAGGGGGCGTCCTCGATGATGAGGAGGTCGAAGCCCGCCTGCTCGAGAGTCCGCGCCGAGTCCTGGTACAGACCCGGTTCCGTCCAGCGGTGATTCCACCGGAGGTAGGGATGGCCCCAGCCGTGAGGGCCGAAGCCGCGCGCCAGGAACCACCCGAAGTGCTGCAGACGGCTCACAGGACGACCGTTTCGCGCTCGGCGACGGGCACTCCCACGAGCGCCTGTTCGAGGTCGACGAGGATGTCGGCGATGTCCTCGATCCCGATCGACAGGCGGATCGTGCCGGGGAACACTCCCGCGCGCTCGCGCTCCTCGACCGTGCGCGCCGAGTGCGACGTGCTCTGCGGGTGCAGCACGAGCGAGCGCACGTCGCCGAGGTGGGTCATGTGCGTGATGAGCTTCACCGACTGCACGACGTGGCGCGCGGCTTCGAGTCCGCCGCGCAGGGTCACGGTGAAGACCGAGCCGGTGCCTCGCGTGAGGTACCGCGCACCGAGATCGTGATGCGGGTGGGAGGCGAGGCCGACGTGATCGACGCGCTCGACCTCGGGGCGGTTCTCGAGCCACTGTGCGACCGCCAGAGCGTTCTGCGACTGGCGCTCGACGCGCAGGCTCAGCGTCTCGATGCCCTGCCCGATCAGGAAGGCGTTCAGCGGCGACGGCGAAGGACCGAAGCGGGGGGCCACGCTCTCGCGGATGTACGCGCCCCGTGCACGGGCGCCGTACTTCTCGGCGTAGCTCGCCCCGCCGAGGCGGTCGGCGTGGACGAGGTGCGGGAAGAGATGACCGGATGCCGCGGCGTCGAAGCGTCCGTCGTCGACGATGACGCCGCCGAGAACCGCTCCCTGTCCGGCGAGGAACTTGCTCGCGGAGTGCACGACGATCGCGGCACCGTGCTCGATCGGACGCAGGAGGTACGGGGTCGTGAAGGTGCTGTCGACCACGAGCGGGATGCCGCGTTCCCGCCCGATCGCGGAGACGGCGGCGATGTCGAGCACGTCGTTGCGGGCGTTGGAGAGGGTCTCGGCGAAGAGTGCCTTCGTGCGCGGGGTGATCGCGTTCCGCCACGCGTCGAGATCGGAGGTGTCGACGAATGTCGTCTCGATGCCGAGGCGCCCGAGGTTGTCGAGGAGCAGACCGCGAGTGCCTTCGTAGATGTGCTCGGAGGCCACGACGTGATCGCCCGCGCCGGCCAGGGCGAGCAGGGCGACGGTGACGGCGGCTTGTCCGCTCGAGACGAGGACCGCCTGATCGCCGCCCTCGAGGGAGGCGAGGCGGTTCTCCACGGCCTGCACGGTGGGGTTGCCCGTGCGCGTGTACCCGAATCCCGCGCCGGTGCCGAAATGCTCGGCGGACTCGTCGAGGTCGGTGAACGTGAAGCCGGCCGTGAGGTAGATCGGCAGGGCGCGCGGCGAGGCGGGCACGGTCGAGGCCCCCACGTGGACCTGTCGGGTAGAGAATCCGGGCTCTGCGTTCGCGGCCATGCGGCACGCTCCTTCCTGCGGCGTTCCGCCAGGCTCGCACGAGGTGTTCCGCGACACCGAAATGTGCGGCGTCGTGTTACGCCCGTCTTCACGTGCGCGGCACGCCCTGAGCGGCGAGACGGGTGAAGGCCGGTGGTATCGTGACCAGGTGCGGATCGCCGGCCTCCTCCTTAGCGGCCGCGACGAGACCTTGTTCTAGGCCTTTCTCGTCGCGGAGTTCGTCGCGGGCCTCACACCCCTCCCGAGGAGAAACGCAAACCATGAGCACGATTCCCGAGAACCCTCGCACCCTGGCCGAGAAGGTCTGGGACGACCACCTCGTCGTCAAGGGCGAGAACGGGCAGCCCGACCTCATCTACATCGACCTCCACCTCGTGCACGAGGTCACGAGCCCCCAGGCGTTCGACGGCCTGCGCGCCGAGGGTCGCCCCGTTCGTCGGCTCGACCTCACGATCGCGACCGAAGACCACAACACCCCGACGCTCGACATCGACAAGCCGATCGCCGACCTCACCAGCCGCACGCAGATCGACACGCTGCGCCGCAACGCCGACGAGTTCGGCGTCCGCATCCACTCGCTCGGCGACAAAGAGCAGGGCATCGTCCACGTCGTGGGGCCGCAGCTGGGCCTGACGATGCCGGGCATCACGGTCGTCTGCGGCGACTCGCACACCTCGACCCACGGTGCGTTCGGCGCGATGGCGTTCGGCATCGGCACCAGCGAGGTCGAGCACGTGCTCGCGACGCAGACCCTGCCGCTGAAGCCCTTCAAGACGATGGCGATCACGGTCGAGGGCGAACTGAAGCCCGGCGTGACGGCGAAGGACATCATCCTGGCGATCATCGCCAAGATCGGTGCCAACGGCGGCCAGGGCTACGTCCTCGAGTTCCGCGGCAGCGCGATCCGCTCCCTCTCGATGGAGGGGCGCATGACGATGTGCAACATGTCGATCGAGGCGGGCGCCCGCGCCGGCATGATCGCCCCCGACGAGACGACGTTCGCCTACGTCAAGGACAAGCCGCACGCCCCGCAGGGGCAGGACTGGGACGACGCCGTCGCCTACTGGCGCACGCTCCCGAGCGACGAGGGTGCCGTCTACGACGCCGAGGTCTTCCTCGACGCGAACGAGCTCGAGCCCTTCGTCACCTGGGGCACCAACCCCGGCCAGGGCGTCTCGCTGTCCGACGTCGTGCCCACTCCTGCCGACATCATCGACCCCAATGAGCGCGCCGCCGCCGAGCGGGCGCTCGAGTACATGGACCTCGAGGCCGGCACCCCGATGAAGGACATCCCCGTGGATGCCGTCTTCATGGGCTCGTGCACCAACAGCCGCATCGAAGACCTCCGTGCCTTCGCCTCCGTCATCCAGGGGCGCACCAAGGCCGAGAACGTCCGCGTCATGGTCGTCCCGGGCTCGGCGCGCGTGCGCCTGGAGGCCGAGGCCGAGGGCCTCGACAAGGTGTTCACCGACTTCGGCGCCGAGTGGCGTTTCGCCGGCTGCTCGATGTGCCTGGGCATGAACCCTGATCAGCTGGCGCCGGGGGAGCGCTGCGCTTCCACCTCGAACCGCAACTTCGAGGGGCGGCAGGGCAAGGGCGGGCGTACGCACCTCGTGTCGCCGCTGGTCGCCGCGGCCACGGCCGTGCGCGGCACGCTGTCGAGCCCCGCCGACCTGGAGCCGCTCCCCGCGGACATCGTTTCGACCGGGGCGGAGGCCTGACATGGAGAAGTTCACGACGCACACCGGTGTCGCCGCGCCTTTGAAGCGGTCCGCGGTCGACACGGATCAGATCATCCCCGCCGTCTTCCTCAAGCGGGTCACCAAGACGGGCTTCGACGACGCACTGTTCGCGAACTGGCGCCAGGATCCGGAGTTCATCCTGAATCAGGATGCCTACCGCTCGGCATCCATCCTCGTCGCAGGTCCCGACTTCGGTACCGGATCGAGCCGCGAGCACGCGGTGTGGGCGCTGCGCGACTACGGCTTCCAGGTGGTCCTGAGCCCGAAGTTCGCCGACATCTTCCGCGGCAATTCGGGCAAGCAGGGCCTGGTCACGGGCGTGATCACGGAGGACGAGGTCGAGCAGATCTGGGCCGTCCTCGAGGCGAACCCCGGCATCGAGATGACCGTCGATCTGCAGGCCAAGACCGCCACGGTCGGCGACCTCCAGGTCTCGTTCGACATCGACGATTACACTAGGTGGCGGCTTCTCGAAGGGCTCGACGACATCGGGCTCACGCTGCGTGACGAAGACAAGATCACGCAGTTCGAGGCGCGCCGCGAGGCATGGCGGCCGCGGACCCTTCCGGTCCGCTGAGCCCGATCGACCCGATCGGGTCGATTCGCCGCCCCTCGTCCACGAAGTGAGGTCCACCCCCCTATGAGCACACTCGTCAGCGACACCGGAGAGCACCCCATCGGGCAGCCGGATTGGGAGGCGGCAGAGACCCTCACGATCCGAGGCGGTCGTCCGCTGCGGGGAACCGTCGAGGTCAAGGGGGCGAAGAACCTCGTCACCAAGGCGATGGTGGCCGCCCTCCTCGGCGACACCACCAGCACGCTCCGCGACGTCCCCATGATCAGCGATGTGAAGGTCGTGCGTTCGCTCCTCGAGGTGCACGGCGTCACCGTGACCGAGGGTGAGGAAGAGGGAACCCTCCACCTCGACCCCTCGGGCGCGGTCGCCGCGCACTTCGAGGAGATCGACGCGCATGCCGGCGCTTCGCGCATCCCGATTCTGTTCTGCGGGCCACTGCTGCACCTTCTGGGCGAGGCGCTCATCCCTGACCTGGGCGGATGCCGCATCGGCGACCGTCCGATCAACTTCCACATGGACGCGCTCCGTGCTTTCGGCGCCGTGGTCGACAAGAGCTACGAGGGCATCCGCATCACGGCCCCCAACGGCCTGCACGGCGCGAACATCACGCTCCCGTACCCGAGCGTCGGCGCGACGGAGCAGGTGCTCCTCACCGCGGTCCGCGCGAAGGGCGTGACCGAGCTGCGCAACGCCGCCATCGAGCCCGAGATCATGGATCTCATCGCGGTGCTGCAGAAGATGGGCGCGATCATCTCTTACGAGCCCAACCGCGTCATCTTCATCGAGGGCGTCGACAAGCTCGTCGGTTACGACCACCGTGCGATCTTCGACCGCAACGAAGCGGCATCGTGGGCCTGTGCGGCCCTCGCCACCGACGGCGAGATCTTCGCCAAGGGCGCTCGCCAGCAGGACATGCTGACGTTCCTCAACGTCTTCCGCAAGGCCGGCGGCTGGTTCGACGTGCGCGAAGACGGCATCCTGTTCCGTCGCGGCGAGGCGCTCAAGCCCGTCATGGTCGAGACCGACGTCCACCCCGGCTTCATGACCGACTGGCAGCAGCCCCTCATCGTGGCGCTCACCCAGGCGCCGGGCACATCGACGGTCCACGAGACCGTGTACGAGAACCGTCTCGGCTTCACCGCGGCGCTGAACAAGATGGGTGCCGACATCGTCGTGCACCCGAAGGGCATCGCGAGCCCCGACCGTCGTGTTCCGCGCCGCGACCTCGAGCAGGCCGCCGTCATCAACGGACCGACGCCGCTGCACGGTGCCGACGTCGAGGTTCCCGATCTGCGTGGCGGCTACAGCTACGTCATCGCCGCGCTGGCGGCCGAGGGGGAGTCGACGGTGCGCAACATCGGCATCATCCGCCGCGGGTACGAGAAGTTCCTCGAGAAGCTGACCGCTCTCGACGCCGACTTCTCCGTCGTGGGCTGAGGCCGTGGCCGTCACCCCCGAGAAGAGTAGGCCGAGCGCCTTCTGGCCGCTCGCCGCGATCGTGGTCCCCGCGGTGGGGCTGTTCGCCCGTATCGAGATCCGCGGCGGCGAGAACCTCCCGCGGGAGGGAGCGTACGTCCTCGCCCCGAACCACAACTCGGAGTTCGATCCGCTCATCGTGGCGGTGGCGGTCTGGCGGCTCGGCCGCGCGCCCCGGTTCATGGCGAAGGAAAGCCTCTTCAAGGTCCCTGTTCTCGGCGCTGCGCTGCGCGCGACGGGCATGGTTCCCGTCCCGCGCGCCTCGGCGAGCGCGAACCAGTCCATGAAGGCCGCGCAGCAGATCGCGGAAGACGGGCGCGGCGTCATCGTCTACGCCGAGGGGACGCTCACGCGCGATCCCGACCTGTGGCCGATGCGCGGCAAGACGGGCGCCGTCCGGCTCGCCCTCGCCGGCGACCTTCCGCTCATCCCCATGGCGCAATGGGGTGTTCAGCAGATCCTTCCGCGCTACGGCAAGCTCAAATTCCCCCGCCGCTCGCACGTGATCGTGGAACTCGGTCCCGCGATGGATCTGTCGGAGTACGCGGGCTCCACCTCGCCCGCCGTGCTCACGAGCGCGACCGACACGCTCATGGGACGCATTTCGCAGATGCTCTCCGGCATCCGAGGTGTCCCGGCTCCGGCGGAGCGGTGGAACCCGTCGCAGCACGGACAGAATGAGACGGGGCGCCTTGAGTCGTAAGAACGTCGCGCCCGTCGCCGGTCCCAAGGTCGCCGTCATCGGCGCCGGAAGCTGGGGCACGACGTTCGGGAAGATCCTCGCCGACGGCGGGGCGTCCGTCGTCATGTGGGCGCGCCGTCCCGAGCTGGCGGCGGAGATCACCGAATCCAAGCGCAACAGTCGTTATCTTTCCGGCATCAACCTGCCGCGCACGATGACGGCGACCACCGACCTGGCCGAGGCGATCCGCGGTGCCGAGCAGATCTACCTCTCGGTGCCGAGCCAGTCGCTGCGCGAGAACCTCGCCGCGATCAAGCCATTCGTCGAGCACACCGACGTGCCGATCGTCTCGCTCATGAAGGGCGTCGAGAAGTCGACCGGCCTGCGCATGAGCCAGGTCATCGAGCAGGTGCTCGCGTGCGACCCGGCGCGGATCGCCGTGGCATCCGGACCCAATCTCGCGCTCGAGATCGCACGGGAGCAGCCGACCGCGGCCGTCATCAGCTCGCTGAGCCCCGAAACGGCCGAGGCGGTCGCTCGACGCGCACGCAACCGCTACTTCCGGTCGTTCGTGAACACCGACGTCATCGGCACCGAGTTCGGCGGAGTCCTGAAGAACCTCATCGCGGTGGCGATCGGCATCGTCGACGGCGTCGGGTACGGCGAGAACACGAAGGCCTCGATCATCACGCGTGGACTCGTGGAGATGACCGACTTCGCGGTCGCGCAGGGCGCGCAGCCCGAGACGCTGCAGGGCCTGGCGGGCCTCGGCGACCTCATCGCGACGTGCCAGTCCCCGCTCAGCCGCAACAACACGGCGGGGCGTCTGCTCGGCCAGGGCTACGGATACAAAGAGGTGGTCGCTCAGATGCAGCAGACCGCCGAGGGCCTGGCATCCGTCGCTCCCGTTCTTCAGCTCGCGAAGCAGGTCGGTGTCGACATGCCCATCGTGCAGCAGGTGAAGATGGTGCTCGACGGCACCATGGACCCGCGGGACATCGCGCCCCACCTGACGACCGACGACGACCAGCCGCAGGGCGAGAGGACGCGAAATGACCAAACCGGTGGTGGTGGTGCTCTTCGGCGGGCGCTCCAGCGAGCATTCGATCAGTTCCGCCACGGCGGGCGGGGTGCTTCGCGCGATTGATCGTGACCGCTTCCGGGTGATCCCGGTCGGCATCACCCGCGACGGCGCGTTCGTGCTCGAGGACGATGACCCCGACAAGTTCGCGCTCGTCCCCGAGGCTCTTCCGCAGGTGCTCGACAACGGCACGCGGGTGCGCCTTCCCGACTCGACGCTGACGCGCGAGTGGACGGTGACGGATGCCGAGGGCACGCGGTCGCTCGGAGATGTCGACGTCGTGCTGCCCATCCTCCACGGGCGGTTCGGTGAGGACGGCACGGTGCAGGGGCTCCTCGAGCTCCTCGGCATCCCGTATGCCGGCGGCGGCGTGCTCATGTCGGCGATCGGTATGAACAAGCACGTGACCAAGCAGGTGCTGCGGGCCGCGCACGTGCCGGTCGTGCCCTGGGTGGCTGTGACGCGCGCCGACCTCGCTCGCGACCGGCAGATGTGGGAGCGCCGCATGCGCGCCCTCGACCTGCCCGTCTTCGTGAAGCCCAACGAGGCGGGCTCCAGCGTCGGTGTGACCAAGGTGTCGCGGTGGGAAGATCTGGATGCCGCCCTCGACACCGCCTTCGCGGAGGACGGCCTGGTGCTCGTGGAGCAGGCGATCGTCGGGCGCGAGCTCGAGTGCGGCGTCCTGCCCGGGCGTGACGGGAGACCCGTGCGGGTGTCGGTGGCGGGGGAAATCGTGGTCACGGGCCGGGAGTTCTACGACTTCGAGGCGAAGTACCTCGATGCCCCCGGCGTCGACCTGGTGTGCCCCGCCGATCTCCGCGACGGCGAGCTCGCCGAGATGCAGCGCATCGCCGCCCAGGCGTTCGAGGCCATCGGCGGTCAGGGCCTGGCGCGCGTCGACTTCTTCTACACCGGCACGGAGTTCTTCGTGAACGAGGTGAACACCATGCCCGGGTTCACCCCGATCTCGATGTTCCCGACGTGCTGGATCGCTTCCGGCTTGAGCTACCCCGACCTGATCAGCGACCTGCTCGACGCGGCGCTCGAGAAGGCCTGACCGCCCCTTTCATCGGCCGCGCGGGAACGCGGGAGGCGCGATCTCGCTGACTTGCGCCATATGTCGGTCGGAGTCGCGTCTCGACGTGCATACGGCGCACGTCAGGGTGGCGGATTCGACCGAGGGGGCCAGCGGCTACGGGGTCGGCGTCGGTGACGGCTCGGGAGCCTGGGTCGCGTCCGAGAGCGACGTGCACTTCGCCCCGGTCGCGGGGAGATTGTCGCGGATGAGCGGGCCGAGGGCCTGGGCCACGTCGCCGCTGCTCGCGATTCCCTGATCCAGGAACACCTGCACCGCGGGCTCGCGGCCATACGTGGTGAGCGTGTACTTGTTCTCGGACGCCCGGGACTCGTCGACGATCCAGTCCACGCCGTCCGACGTCCGGCACGGCAGCGTCGTCGGTGCGGGGGCCTCGAGACCACAGGTCATGAGAATGGATGCCGGATTCCCCCACGCCGCGGTCGATTGCGCGTCGGTCCATCGCCGCTCCTGTCCCGAGATCGTCTTGGGCAGACGCGCTTCGACGTTGGCACAGGCCGGGTCGTTCGCGAGCTTCGCGGGCTCCATCGCGACGTTCGTGCTGCAGGCCGCGAGCCCCGGCAGGAGCGTGAGGGCGGCGAGCAACGCGAGGGTCCGTGAAGAGCGGGGCACCCCTCCAGGCTAATAGCGTGGGGGAGTGACCGACGCCGAGACCAGCCGTGAGATCACCGTGGGAGAGCTGTCCGAGGGGCAGATCCTCCGCGGCATCCTGGATCGCCTTCCCCCGTCGACGGCACCGGTCGGGCCGGGCGACGACGCGGCGGTGCTGGCCGTCCCGGACGGTCGCGTGGTCGCGACGACCGACACGCTGGTGCACGGCCCCGACTTCCGGCTCGCGTGGTCGTCGGCGCACGATCTCGGCTTCAAAGCGGCCGCCGTGAACCTCGCCGACGTCGCCGCGATGGGTGCGCGGCCGATCGCTCTTCTCGTGGCCCTCGCGATGCCCGACGCGACTACGGTGTCGTTCGTCCGTGGCTTCGCCGAGGGGCTCGCCGACGCCTGCGCCGAGCTCGCGCCCGATTGCGCTGTCGAGGGCGGCGACCTCACGGTCTCGGACACCCTGACGATCGCCGTCACGGCCCTGGGGTCGCTCGACGGTCGCGACCCCGTCCGTCGCTCGGGCGCACGGATCGGCGACGGCGTGTACGTCATCGGCGAGCTCGGCCCGGCTGCGAAGGGCATCGAACTGCTCTTCCGCCGGTTCACGGATGCCGATGGCACCCCCGTGGTCGTCACGCCCGAGGCACGCGCGAGCCTCACGGCGGCGGACGCGCACGCGCTGTCACGCCAGCTCGCCCCCCGACCGCCGATCGCGGACGCGCTGCGCGCCGCGGACGCGGGCGCCACCGCCATGATGGACATCTCCGACGGTCTCGCCCTCGACGCGACTCGGCTGGCGGACGCGTCGGATGTGACCATCGCGTTCGACTCCGCAGCCCTGGGCGACGACCCCGCACTCGCTCTCGGCGGAGGAGAGGACCACGGGTTCCTCGTGACGTTCCCCGCGGAGACCGCTCCGCTCGGGCGCCGAGTGGGAACGGTCGAGGCACGCGGAGAACGCTCGATCACGGTGGACGGGTCGCCGTGGACAGGGCGCACGGGCTGGGACCCCTACCGCGATTGGGATGCCGGCCGCGGGTGACGGCCCGCGTCTTCAGGCGGTCGGTCGACCCCACCACATCGTCGTGTCGCCGTAGGTGCGCTCCCGCTCGGGCTCGAGCCCGGCGGCGGCCCAATCCGGCGCGGGGGAGCGCTTCGCGCGCTCGACGATGACGGCCGCGTCCGGGCTCAGCCGGGGCGCGAGAGCGAGCAGCACGCGGGTGAGCTCCTCGTCGCTCACGTCGTATGGCGGGTCGATGAACACGAGGTCCCACTCGGCGCCGGATGCCGAGAGGTAGGTCGTGACGTTCGCGCGGTGCACCCGCACGGGGGCCTCGACGCCCGCAGTTCGCAGTCGATCCGCGTTCTTGCGGATCACGGCGGCGGCGGGAGCGGACAGCTCGACGAGATCGGCTGAGGCGGCCCCGCGGCTGAGGCTCTCGAGCCCGAGCGCTCCGGAGCCGGCGTACAGGTCGGCGACGCGTGCTTCACGGAGGAGGTCGGCGGATTCGAGCGCCGCGAAGAGCGACTCGCGCACGCGGTCGCTCGTGGGGCGCGTGCCCTTCGCGGGGACCTCGAGCACGGTTCCGCCGGCACGGCCGGAGATGATGCGCGTCACCCTTCCAGCCTACGGTCGCTCGCCCGAGCCAACCGGGAGCCGCCGACGATGTCGGTGGTCATCCCTAGACTCGACGTATGCCCGGTCTGTCGCTCGCCTCCCGTCTCGACGGAGCGATCGGCGGCAAGACGGCAGCGGCGTTCGACCGCGCCTTCGGCGTGAAGACCGTCGGCGAGCTCCTCGAGCACTACCCTCGGCGGTACGCGCGGCGCGGTGAGCTGACCCCCATCTCGACCCTGCCCCTGGGCGAACCGGTCACGATCGTGGCCGAGGTGGTGAGCGCGAGCGAGCGGCGCATGCAGAATCGCCGGGGGTCGCTCCTCGAAGTGGTGATCAGCGACGGCGACGGCCGCCTGTCGCTGACGTTCTTCAACCAGCCGTGGCGGCTCAAAGACCTCACTCCGGGCAGGCGCGGCATCTTCTCGGGCAAGGTCGGTGAGTATCGCCGACAGACGCAGCTGACGAACCCCGACTACGAGCTGTTCGACGACATCGCCGAGGCGCGCGCCGAGGCCGAGGTCAGCGCGAAGCGTCCGATTCCGATCTACCCGGCCACGGCGACCGTTCCGAGTCCCCTCGTGCAGAAGACGATCTCGCTCGTCCTCGACTCGCTCGGCGACATCGACGATCCCCTCCCCGCCGACCTTCGCGCGCGGCGCGGTCTGCTCCCGGCTCGCGCCGCCCTCGAGCAGATCCACCGTCCCGAGAACGACGACGACATCCCGCCCGCCGTGGCGACGCTGCGGATGCAGGAGGCGTTCGTCCTGCAGACGGCGTTGCTGCAGCAGCGCCAGTTCGTTCGCGCGCTCTCGGCGACGAAGCGCCCCGCGCATCCCGGCGGGCTCCTCGAACGTTTCGACCGCATCCTGCCGTTCGAGCTCACCCCCGATCAGCAGAGCGTGGGTGCCCAGATCCAGTCCGACATGGTGGGCGACTGGCCCATGAACCGTCTCGTGCAGGGCGAGGTCGGCTCGGGCAAGACCCTCGTGGCCCTGCGCGCCATGTTGCAGGTCGCCGAGTCGGGCGGGCAGTCGGCCCTGATCGCCCCGACCGAAGTGCTCGCAGCACAGCACCTGCGGTCGATCGCCCGCATGCTCGGCCCCGAACTCGCCCCCGAACTCATGCCGACCCTGCTCACCGGTCAGCTTCCCGCTGCGGAGCGGCGCAAGGCCGCGCTGCGCGTCGCATCCGGTCAGGCGCGAATCGTCGTCGGTACCCACGCCCTCCTGAGCTCCACGACGACGTTCGCCGACCTCGGGTTCGT
>NZ_JARHXC010000253.1:0-8010 GCF_029222405.1 Microbacterium sp. Kw_RZR3
GGCGCGACGAACGTCCCGGTCTCGTGCGAGGCGATGGCCGCGGCGAACAAGCGGTGGGTGAGCGCCGCCTCCTCGGGGCGGACGCAGCCGAAGCCGTCGCCCAGCTCACCCACGTACTCGGCGAGGAAGGCCGCCCACATCTGCAGGATGGCATCCGAGAATCCGGACTCGAAGTTCGGACCCGTCACCGTCGGCCACACCGACTGGCTGCCCGCGTCGACCTTCTGCCAGCTCTGCTCGCGGCCGACGCCCGGCACGTCGATGAAGGCGAACACCTCGACCTGCTTGGGGTTCTTCGTGCTGAAGCGCACGCCGCCGTCCATGCCGATGGCCTCGAACTCCCACGTGTTCTTCTGCCCCGGCGCGATGCGCTTGGTCTCGGTCGTGAGGGGGAACGGGGCGCCGTCGTGCCGGGCCCACGAGTGGATCACGGCGTTGTCCCACGTGTCGCACGGCTGCGGCGTGCCGTCGGGGCCCGGGCGCTCGGTGACGATGTCCTGCAGGATGCCGACGACCTTCTCGGGCGTCCAGCCCAGGCGCAGCGGCACGTGCCAGGTGTGCATGCCGAGGTCGTTGAGCACCCCGGCCTCACCGCAGAACTGCTTCTGCCGCTTCCAGTTCAGCGGCTTGTTCACGTCGATGTCGCTGGCGTGAAGGAAGGTGCACTTCGCCTCGACGATGCGGCCGAGGGCACCCGAACGCACGTAGTCGACGGCCCACTGCGCGCCGGGGAAGAACGGCATCTCGCTCGAGACGCGGACGAACGACTCGGGCGTCTCGTCGATGGCGGCGACGACCGCGTCGGCGGCGGCGCGGTCGATGCCGAACGGCTTCTCGGCCAGCAGCGCCTTGCCGGCGCGGATCGTGTCGACGTAGAGCCGCTCGTGCAGATCGTGACGCACGGCGATGTAGACGACGTCGACGCGCGGGTCGGCGAGCAGTTCGTGGTGGTCGGTCGTGGTCAGCTGCACCGTGTCGATGCGCTCGAAGAACTCGAGAGCGGCGGGGTTGATGTCGCAGACGGCCACGAGCTCGGGCTCGGCGGGGTGGTCGATCAGCGCGGGCCAACGGCGCAGGGCTGCGGCGATCTCGCGGCCCATGAGGCCGCCGCCGATGATGCCGATTCCGACCTTCTTGCCGGTCATGCGGCACCGCCGATCAGGGTCAGGGCCTCGTCGACCGAGGCGTCGTCGTGCACGACCGCCATGAGCGCCGCGGTGATGCCGGCGGGGTCGTCGTGCTGGATGACGTTGCGGCCGTAGACGATGCCGCGGGCCCCCTGTTCGAGCACGGCCTTCGTGCGCTCGAGGAGCGTGCGGTCGTCGACGCGTCCGCCGCCGCGCACGAGCACGGGGGTGTCGCCGGCCGCCTGGATGACCTTGTGGTAGTCGGTGATGTCGTCGGTCGGGTCGGCCTTGATGAGGTCGGCGCCGAGCTCGCGGGCCTGTCGCACGAGGGTGACGATCTTGGCGGTGTCGCCGTCGACGCCGTATCCGCCGGTGCCGGGTTTGGTCTGCATGACCAGCGGTTCGATCATCAGCGGCATCCCGTACCGCTCCGCGTCGGTGCGCAAGGCCAGGATCGACCGGATGCACTGCTCGCGGATCTGCGGCTCGCCGGGCAGATCGAGCAGGTTCACGCAGACCGCTACCGCGTCCAAGCGGACGGCGACCTGGATGGCATCCGGAACGAGGACGCTGTGCAGCGGCGACTCGAGCGGGTCGCCGTAGACGTTGGCGATGTCGGTGCGCAGCACCAGGCCGGGCTTCTGCTTGCCGGGGACGGACTGCAGCAGCGGCGCCTGGCCGAGAGTGAGCTGCACGGCGTCGGGCCCGGCGTCGACGAGGGTCGCGACGGTCTTGGCCATGTCTTCGATGCCGGTCAGGAACGAGGGCTCGTGGAACGCGCCGTGGTCGACGGCGACGTCGAGAGCGCGCCCGGAGCGCGCGTTGAAGAGGCGGTTGAGGCGGGGTTTCGACATGGGGTGTGGGTCTCCGAAGCGTCGTGTCGGGGCGCGGCTCTGCGCTCGACGGTCAGTATGCGGTCTCGAGACAACGTTGTCAACGACTGCTACCGTGTGACCGCACACGGCGAGGAAGGCGGAGCTCATGGGCGAGCAGGACGACGAGATGATCTCGACGGGGCGAGAAGGCCAGCGAGGCCGCGGGACGGAGGCGGCCATCGAGGCCTCGATCCGCACCGACGGACCGGATGCCGGAACCCGGCGTCTGCGCGTCATCGCGGGCGACCTCGACATCGAGCTCCTTCCCGACCGAGGCCTCGATCTCGGGCAGGTGCGGCACCGCGGGGTGCCGTTGGCCTGGGTCTCGCCCACGGGGTGGCCCCGCCCGAGCGGCGGGGCGTTCGGGGCGACGTTCGGCGGCGGGCTCGTCACGACGTGCGGGCTGCTGTCGTTCGGGCCGTCCTCGCGCGATGACGAGGGCGAGCATCCGCAGCACGGGCGGTACACGACGCTCGCCGCGATGGTGACCCGAGCGGAGGTGCAGGTCGACGCCGTCGTCGTGGAGGCGACGATCGTCGAGGCGACCGTGCTCGGCGCGCACCTCGAGCTGCGCCGAAGCATCCGCGTGCCGCGGGGCGAGGCGCGCATCGAACTTCGCGACGAGATCGTCAATCGCGGCGCGCGCGCCGTCGAGCCCATGGTGCTGTACCACGTGAACCTCGGGCGGCCGCTGATCCAGGAGGGGACGCTGCTGCGCTCCCCGGCGGAGCGCGTCGTGCCGCGCGACGCCGACGCCGAGGCCGGCCTGGCGACCTGGGCGCGGTTCCCCGCGCCCGCCGACACGTATCCCGAGCAGGTGTTCGCGCACGAGCTTCCGGTCGGAACCCGGGTGAGTGCCGAGGTGCACGCGCCGTCGGGGCTCGGCATCCGGGTCTCGTTCGACACCGCGGCGCTGCCGGGGTTGTTCCAGTGGCGCGTCGCGCAGCGCGACGGTGTCGTGCTCGGCGTCGAGCCGGCGACGGCGGCGACCATCCTCGGGCGTCAGGATGCGCGTGAGCGTGGGCTGCTGCGCCCGCTGCCGGAGGGGCAGTCGTGGAAGCTGGGGCTGGACATCGGTGTCATGAGTACCGAATTGTGACTTGACAACGTTGTCCCGGACGCCCATGCTCAATCCCGCGAGGTCGCGAGAAGACCTCCTTCGAGCAAGACAACGATGTCTGGACAGCCATGACGCACTACGAACGAGCGACCGCCGCGGCCGCCCCTGAGCCGATCGGGGCCGCCCGATGAAGCCCGTCCTGCTGCCCCCCAACCCCGTGCAGCACTTCTACCTCGGCGGCGACCGCATCGCGGCGCTGCGCGGGATCGTGCCCGAGACCGACCGTCAGCCCGAGGAGTGGCTCGGCTCGACCGTGTCGCGCTTCGGCTGCGACGAGATCGGTCTCGCCGTGACCGACGACGGTGACTTCTTGCGCGACCTCGTGGCCGGCGATCGCGCCGCGTGGGTGGGGGCTCGTGCGGGACGGGATGCCGCGGACCTGGGCATCCTGGTCAAGCTCCTCGACGCGCGTCAGCGCCTCCCCGTGCACGTGCACCCCGACCGCGGATTCGCGAGCGCCCACCTCGACTGCCCGTACGGCAAGACCGAGGCCTGGTACGTGCTCGAGACCCAAGAGGACTGCGCCGTGCACGTCGGCTGGAACCAGGACGTCGACCGCGACGAGCTCGACCGCCGCCGCGATGCGCAGGACAGCGAGTGGATGCTGTCGCGCATGAACCGCGTGGTCGTCCGCCCCGGCATGGGCGTGCTCGTGCCCGCGGGCACCGTGCACGCGATCGACGGCGGGATCTTCGTCGCCGAGGTGCAGGAGCCGACCGACTTCTCGATCCTGCTCGAGTGGTCGATCACGACGTCGACGCGCGACGAGTCGCATCTCGATCTCGGCTTCGACGCCGTGATGCCGTCGGTGTCGACCGCGAAGATGGATGCCGAGGCCCTCGACGCCCTGATCAGCACCGTCGGTGAGACCCCGGCGGGGACGGACTTCCGCTCGCTGCTGCCCGCGGTGGCCGACCCGTACTTCCGCCTGTTCGACGCCGCGGGAGACACCGCTGCGCGCGAGGCCGGCTTCGCTGTGGTGCTGGTGCGCGAGGGCTCCGGTGCGCTGGTGTCCGACTCGGGGTCGATCGATGTCGAGCGCGGCCAGGTCTACGCCGTGCCCCACGCGTTCGGCGCCTGGCGTCTGACCGGTGCCGCCGAGATCCTCGTCGCCGCCCCCGGTGCCGGGTGGCCCGGCACGCTCCGCGGGGGTGACGTGCGATGAGCGACTACGTCGTCGGAATCGACATGGGCTCCACCAGCACCAAGCTGCTGGTGGCCACCCCCGAGGGGCATCAGGTGCTCGTCGTGAGCCGGCGCTCGCCGTGGACGAACCTCGACCACGGCCGGGCCGAGATGACCGCCGCGCAGGCGATCTCCGTCGTGCACGAGCTCGCCGCCGAGGCCGACGCCCGCCTCGACGAGGGATACCGCATCGTCGCGCTCGGCGTCTCGGGCATGGCCGAGGCCGGCGTGCTCCTGGATGCCGAGGGCACGGCGCTCGCGCCGATCATGGCCTGGTTCGACCCGCGGGGGGCCGCGCAGATCATCGCGACCCCCGACGCCTTCCGCGCGGAGTTCCCGGGCCGAACGGGTCTGCCGGTCGGGCCCCTGGCATCCATCGCCAAGCTGCTCCACCTGCGCGACAACGGAATCGCCCTCGTCGGAACGACGTTCCTCAACGTCCCCGAGTACGTCGTGCACGCGCTCGGCGGACCGCGGGTCGCGGAGTACTCGCTCGTCTCACGCACGGGGCTCATCGATCAGGACGACAGCACCCCCTGGCGGGCGGCGCTCGACGTGCTCGGCGTGGACGCGTCGATCCTCGGGAAGCTCGTCAGCGCGGGGGAGGCCGTCGGCACGCTGAGCGACCCCGGGATGCCCGCCGGGTTCCGCGGGGCCGCGCTCACCATCGCCGGCCACGACCACCTCGTCTCGGCCGTCGCGGTCGGCGCGACCCACACGGGCCAGCTCTACGACTCGATGGGCACCGCCGAGGCCCTCGTGCGCGTGCTCGACGACACCCTTCCCTTCGCCGCGCGCGAGCGGCTCGCCCACGCGGGCATCAACTGTGTGCGGCACGTCATCCCCAGCAAGTACGTGCTCCTGGCGGGCACGAAGTCGGGCCTGCTCATGCGCCGCGTGCTCCAACTGCTCGGGATCACGGATGCCGTGGGCCGGGCGCGCATCGACGACGAGACCATGGCGCTCCCCGCGCTCGGAACGGTGTCGGACGCCGGTCTCGCGGTCTCGGGTGCGCGCAACGACGACGGCGTGCTGAAAATCGTCGCGCAGAGCGACGGGCTCAGCCCCGCGGAGCTGTTCGCCGCCGCCCTGCGCCACGGCAACGACATGCTCGCCGAGTACACGGCGGTGATGGACCGCGAGGTCGAGCCGCCGACCTCGACCGTGCTGACCGGCGGGTGGTCGTCGATGGCATCCGTCGTCCGCTCCCGCTCGGCGCTCCTGCCCGAGGTCACTGTCTCGACCCACGACGAGGGCACCGCCTACGGGGCAGCGCTGTTCGCGGCGTTCGCGGTGTCCTCTTCTTCTTTCGAGGACGTCGCCGAGGCGTTCCTCTCTTCCTCTCTCCTCACTACGGAAAGGAGCTGACGATGTCGTCAGTCACAACGGCCACGCCCGTGTTGCAGGCGCGGGGTTTGTCGCGTCAGTTCGGTCATGTTCGGGCGTTGAATAATATCGATTTCGAGGTCTACCCGGGCGAGGTCACCGCCCTCATCGGTGACAACGGCGCCGGCAAGTCGACGCTCGTGAAGGCGCTGTCGGGGAACCTCGCGGTCGACGAGGGGGAGATCCTCTTCGACGGCAAGCCGATCGAGATGACCAATCCGCAGGTCGCGTCGTCGCTCGGCATCGAGACCGTGTACCAGGATCTGGCGCTGGCTCCGCATCTGGATCCGGTGCAGAACATGTACCTGGGTCGGGAGATCCGTCGACCGGGGCTGGCCGGTGCTCTCGGCTTCATGAAGACGAAGGAGATGGCGGTCGCGTCGCGGGCTGCGTTCGACGAGCTGGGGGCGACGGTGCGGTCGTTGTCGTCGCCGGTGGGGGAGATGTCCGGTGGTCAGCGGCAGGCGATCGCGATCGCCCGCGCCGTGCACTGGGCCTCTCGCGTCGTGTTCCTCGACGAGCCCACCGCAGCCCTCGGGGTGCGCCAGACCAAGAACGTCCTCGAGACCATCCGCCGCGTGCGCGACAAGGGCATCGCCGTGGTCTTCATCTCGCACTCGATGCCGCACGTCATCGACGTCTCCGACCGCATCCAGGTCCTGCGCCTGGGCACCCGCGTCGCGAACATCAACGCGAAAGACACCTCCATGGAAGAACTCGTCGGGCTCATGACCGGCGCCGTCACGAAGGACGACCAGAAGTGAGCACCACGACTCCCCCCACCGAGACCGTCGCGATCGGCACGTTCGAGGACACCAAACCCAACTTCTTCAGGGGACTGTTGAAGGCGCAGGCCTTCCAGATCCTGCTCATCCTCATCGTCATCGTGCTGATCTTCAGCGCGCTCGCTCCGGACTCGTTCGCGCAGTGGTCGAACTTCCGCTTGATCATCCAGAACGCCTCGATCCTCGCGGTGCTCGGCGTCGGCATGACGTACATCATCATCACCTCGGGCATCGACCTCTCGATCGGCTCGGTCCTGGTGTTCTCGGGCGTCGTCTCGGCCCTGACGATGAGGGCGCTCGGCGGCGAGGGCTGGGGCGTGGCCACCATCGGCATCCTCGTGTCGATCCTCAGCGGCGTGTGCTGGGGGCTGCTGAACGGCTTCCTCATCGCGAAGGCGAAGATCCCGCCGCTCATCGTCACCCTCGGCTCGCTCGGTATGGCGCTCGGTCTCGCGCAGATCCTCACCGGCGGCGTCGACATCCGCGACGTGCCCACGGTGCTGACGGTGTCGATCGGGTACGGCAACGTCTTCGGGTCACTCCCGATCATCAGCGTCATCGCGCTCGTGGTGGTCGTGATCGGCGCGATCGTGCTGCACTTCACGAGATTCGGTCTCTACACCTACGCCGTCGGCTCGAGCGAGCTGGCCGCCCGCCGCGTCGGTGTCAAGGTCGACCGCCACCTCATCTCGGTCTACACCCTGTCGGGGGCGCTCGCGGGACTCGCCGGCATCCTGGCCCTGTCGCAGTTCTCGACGACGGCGATCGCGGGGCAGTCGCAGACGAACCTCAACGTCATCGCGGCCGTCGTGATCGGCGGCACCTCGCTCTTCGGCGGCGTGGGCACGATCTTCGGCACCGTGGTCGGCCTCTTCATCCCGGCCGTCCTGCAGAACGGCTTCGTCATCACCGGCGTGCAGCCCTTCTGGCAGCAGGTCGCGGTCGGCGCGGTGCTGATCACCGCCGTGTACGTCGACCAGGTCCGCCGTACCGCCGCGACCCGCGGCAACACCCAAAGCCTCTGGCGCAAGTTCGTCAGCGGAGGACGCCGCGGCTGAGCCCGGCATCCGGAATCACATCAAGAGAGAACGGTCAATCACAATGCAGTGGAACAAGCAGGTTCTCGCGGTCGCCACCCTCGGCGCCGCAGCCACCCTCGTCCTTGCCGGGTGCTCCGGCGGCTCCTCGTCGGGATCCGCCTCGGGCGGCTCCGACGGCGGCTACAAGATCGCGTTCGTGCAGGGCGTCGCCGGGGATGAGTTCTACATCTCCATGCAGTGCGGCATCGAAGCCGAAGCCAAGGCCGAAGGCGCCACCGTCACCACCCAGGGCCCCGAGAAGTTCGACCCCACCCTGCAAAAGCCCATCGTCGACGCCGTCGTCGCCTCCAAGCCCGACGCGCTGCTGATCGCGCCCACCGACGTGTCCGCCATGCAGGCGCCCATCGCCGCGGCCGAAGCCGCCGGGATCAAGGTCGTCCTCGTCGACACGACCCTGGAAGACCCCTCCGGTGCCGTGTCGCAGATCTCCTC
>NZ_JARHXC010000254.1:0-4200 GCF_029222405.1 Microbacterium sp. Kw_RZR3
GGCGCGCCCCGCCGCCCCCACCTCTTCCTGATTCGGAGACCCCCACATGGCCCTTCTGACCCGCCCGGCGCGCGTGGCCCTGCCACCCGAACAGCCAGCCATCCCCCAGCGCCGCGGTGGCACCGCCGGCTACTGGCTCTACCTGCTGCCCGGCTTCGTGCTGCTGCTGGTGATCGTGATCATCCCGCTGGTGTGGAACGTCTTCCTCACCTTCACGAAGTGGCGCGGCGTCGGCGACCCCGAGTTCATCGGTCTCGACAACTGGACGAAGCTCCTTGCCGACGAGGACTTCTGGACCTCGTTCGTCAACTCGGTGTGGATGATCCTCGCGATGGTCGTCGTCCCGACGGTCGTCGGCCTCACCGTCGCCGCCCTGCTGTTCGACGTGGTGGGGCGCAAGTTCGGCGGCAAGGTCGGGAGCTTCCTCCGCGCGACCTACTACCTGCCGCAGATCCTTCCCATCGCGGTGGCCGGCATCGTCATCGGCTGGATCGTCCGGCCCGGCGAGACCGGCGCGCTCAACCAGATCCTCGCGAGCCTCGGGCTGCCGTCGTACGACTGGCTCGGGCAGATGCCCTCGGCACTCATCGTGCTGATGGTCGTGCTCGTCTGGGTGCAGATCGGCTACCCCGTCGTGGTCTTCATGGCCGCGCTCCAGCGGGTGGACCCCGAGCTGTACGAAGCCGCCGAGCTCGACGGGGCGAACTGGTTCCAGCGCTTCACCGCGATCACGATGAGCATCATCCGGCCCGAGATCTTCGTCGTGACCCTGACCTGCACGATCGCGGCGCTGAAGGTCTTCGGTCCGGTCTACGTCATCACGCAGGGCGGCCCCGCGGGCTCCACGATCGTGCCCGCGTACTACGCCTACCTCGAGTTCTTCACCAAGCGGAACGTCGGCTACGGCGCGACGATCGCCACGGTGCTCACGATCGTCGTCGTCATCGTGTCGATCGTGTTCATCCGCGTGCAGGGCTCGCTCGAACGCAAGGAAAGGGCGGGACTCTGATGGCCTCGGCATCCGTTCTCACCACGACCGCCGCCGAACGCCCGCCGCGGCGCCGCGCCGGTGGCCCGGGTCGCGGCGGCCGCGGCGGCATGACCCGCCGCCGCCCGGTCGACTGGCTGCTGCTCGCGCTCGTCGTCGTCGGCGCGCTGCTCGTGCTCGCGCCGTTCTACCTCGTGCTCGTGAACTCGTTCAAGTCGCCGCTCGACTACGCGACCTCGGGGCCGCTCGCGCTCCCGCAGCAGCTCGACTTCGGCGGGATCGTCGACTTCTGGAACCGCGTGGACTTCCCCCGCAAGGTCGGCAACTCGATCCTCATCTCGGGTGTCGTCGCCGTGCTCGCGGTGCTCATCTCGGTGCTCAACGCCTTCGCGATCGGCATCGGGCGCGTGCGCGGGCGCACCGGCATCGTGCTGCTGTTCCTCATGGCGAACCTGCTCCCGCAGGAGGCGCTGCTGTACCCGCTGTACTACATGTTCAAATCGGTCGGCCTGTACGACAACGTCCTGTCGGTCATCATCGTCTTCACCGTGGTACAGGCGGCGTTCGGCACCTACCTGCTGTCGTCGGTGTACGGCACGTTCCCGCGCGAGATCCTCGAGGCCGCCGCGATCGACGGCGCGAGCCGCTGGCAGATCCTCTGGCGCGTGATCTTCCCGATCAGCCGCCCGACCCTCGCGGTGCTGCTCATCTTCTTCTTCATCTGGACGTGGAACGAGTTCCTCATCCCGCTGACGTTCCTGGCATCCAACGACAACCAGACGGTGCCGGTCGCGATCAGCGTCCTGCAGGGCGACCGTCTCATGGACGTCACCACCATCAGCGCGTCGGCGCTGCTCGGCATCATCCCGACGCTCATCTTCTTCCTCATCTTCCAACGCACGCTCACACGCGGCATCACGGCAGGAGCAGTCAAGTAATGAAGTTCACCGATGGGTTCTGGCTCATGCGTCACGGCGTGACCGTCGACTACGCGGCCGAGGCCTACGACATCAGCCGGACCGACGACACCCCGGACGGACCGGGGCTCGTCGTGCACGCGCCGACGAAGGTCATCGCGAAGCGCGGCGATGTGCTCAACCGGACGCTCCTGACCGTGACGCTGTCGTCGCCGCTCGAGGGGGTCGTGCGGGTGCGGATCGTGCACCACGACGGAGCCGGCCGCGGACGCGGGTTCGCGCTGCCGGGGGCCGTCGGCGGCGGCGGCGACGTCGATGTCGAGGCCGGCACCCTGAGCGCGGGGCGGCTCGTCGCGCGCATCGCGCCGGGCGCGCCGTGGGACCTCTCCTTCGAGCTCGACGGGCAGCGCGTGACCGGCAGCGGGCACCGGTCTCTCGGGCGGGTGAGTCTCGCGGCGGATGCCGACGTCGACGCCGGCGTGATCTCGAACCGAGGTGCGGACACCGGCATCCCGGCATCCCGTCACTTCATCCACGAACAGCTCGACCTCGGCGTGGGCGAGACGGTCTACGGGCTCGGCGAACGCTTCGGGCCGGTCGTGAAGAACGGCCAGACCGTCGAGATCTGGAACGCCGACGGCGGCACCTCGAGCGAGCAGGCCTACAAGAGCGTGCCGTTCTACGTCTCGTCGGGCGGGTACGGCGTGCTCGTCAACGACCCGGGACACGTGTCGTTCGAGGTCGCGTCCGAGAACGTCGAGCGCGTGCAGTTCTCGGTCTCGGGTGAAGCGCTGGAGTACTTCGTCATCGCCGGCCCCACCCCGAAGGACGTGCTCGAGCGCTACACCGCGCTCACCGGCCGCCCGCCGATCGTGCCGGCGTGGTCGTTCGGCACGTGGCTCACCACGTCGTTCACGACCGACTACGACGAGCAGACCGTCACGTCGTTCATCGACGGTATGGCCGAGCGCGACCTGCCGCTGTCGGTGTTCCACTTCGACTGCTTCTGGATGCGCGAGTTCTCCTGGACCGACTTCACCTGGGACGACCGGGTCTTCCCGGATCCGGATGCCATGCTCCAGCGCCTCCACGACCGGGGCCTGCGGGTGTCGGTGTGGATCAACCCCTACATCGCACAGCGTTCGGTGCTGTTCGCGGAGGGGGTCGCGAACGGCTACTTCGTGCGCCGACCCGACGGGACGCCGTGGCAGTGGGACCTGTGGACGCCGGGCATGGCGCTCGTCGACTTCACGAACCCGGATGCCGTGCGCTGGTACCAGTCGCACCTGCGGCGTCTCATCGCGCAGGGCGTGGACTGCTTCAAGACCGACTTCGGCGAGCGGATCCCCACCGACGTCGTCTACTTCGACGGCACCGACCCCGAGCGCATGCACAACCTGTACGCGCAGCTGTACAACGCCGCGGTGCACGAGGTGCTGGTGGAGGAGCGGGGCGTCGGAGAAGCCGTGCTGTTCGCGCGCTCGGCGACGGCGGGTGGGCAGACGATGCCCGTGCACTGGGGCGGCGACAACTCGTCGACCTTCGCCTCGATGGCGGAGACGCTCCGTGGCGGCCTGTCACTCGCGTGGAGCGGCTTCTCGTTCTGGAGCCACGACATCGGCGGCTTCGAGGGCACCCCCGACCCGGCCGTGTTCAAGCGCTGGATCGCCTACGGGATGCTGTCGTCGCACAGCCGCTTCCACGGCTCGGACTCGTACCGGGTGCCATGGGCGTTCGACGAGGAGGCGGTCGACGTCACGCGCCTGTTCTCGCGCCTGAAGCTGCGGCTGATGCCGTATCTGTACGCGGCGGCACGGGAGGCTGCGGCCACGGGCGTTCCGGTGATGCGGCCGATGGCGCTCGAGTTCCCCGACGACCCCACGACCCTGTACCTCGACCGCCAGTACATGCTCGGCGGCGATCTTCTCGTGGCGCCGGTGTTCTCGGCATCCGGAGACGTGTCGTTCTATCTGCCGGAGGGGGAGTGGACGCACCTGCTCACCGGGGAGCGGGTGGTCGGCGGCGGGTGGCGTCGCGAGACGCACGGCTTCGACTCGCTGCCGCTGTACGTGCGGCCGGGGGCCGTGCTGCCGTGGGGCGCGCGCGAGGACCGGCCTGACTACGACTACCTCGACGGGCTGTCGCTGCGGGTGTTCCCCGGCGGCTCGGGGGTGGCCGAAGTCACGGTGACGGCGCCGGACGGGCGGAGCGAGACGTTCCGGGTGGATCGGGCTGAGGTGACGGAGTAGGGGTCGCGGGGGCGCGGCGTCGCGGGGGCGCGGCTGCGGGCGGAGG
>NZ_JARHXC010000255.1:0-5371 GCF_029222405.1 Microbacterium sp. Kw_RZR3
GGCGTCAGGCCGTGCGGATGAGCTTCTTGTTGACGAACTCGTCAGCCGCCAGCAGACCCAGCTCCCGCGAGGTCCCGCTGCGCTTCACTCCGCCGAACGGGAGCTCCGGGGAGTCGGCGAGCACGAGGTTGACATAGACCATGCCCGCCTCGAGCCGGTCGGCCACGCGCGCCGCCTGATCGGCATCCGTCGTGAACACGTAGGAACCGAGACCGAAGCTCGTGTCGTTGGCGAGGGCGACCGCCTCGTCTTCGCCCGAGACGCGGTAGACCGTGCCGACCGGACCGAAGAACTCTTCGCCGTACGCGTCCATGTCGCTCGTGACGCCGGTGAGGACCGTCCCCGGGTAGAAGGCGCCGTCGCGCGTGCCACCGACCTCGATCTTCGCGCCCTGGGCGACCGCACGCTGGACCTGCTCGTCGAGGCGCTCCGCGGCGGCCAGCGACGAGAGGGGGCCGAGGATCGTGTCCTCGGCGAACGGGTCGCCCACCTTCGCCTCGCCGAGGGCGGCGGTGAACTTCTCGAGGAACGCGTCGTACAGGTCGTCGACGACGATGAAGCGCTTGGCGCCGTTGCAGGACTGGCCCACGTTGTCGAGACGGGCATCCACGGCGGCCTGGACCGCGGCATCCAGATCGTCCGTGGACAGCAGGATGAACGGGTCGGAGCCGCCGAGCTCGAGCGCGACCTTCTTGAGGTGGCGACCGGCGATCTCGGCGACCGCAGACCCGGCCCGCTCGGAACCGGTGACCGACACGCCCTGGACACGGCGGTCGGCGATGATGGTCGCCGCCTGGTCGTTGGTCACACGGACGTTGACGTACGCCCCCTCGGGAAGCCCCGCGTCGCGGTAGATCAGCTGGAGGGCCTCGGCCGACTCGGGGCACTGGGGCGCGTGCTTGAGGAGGATGGTGTTGCCCACCGCGAGGTTCGGCGCGGCGAAGCGGGCCACCTGGTAGTACGGGAAGTTCCACGGCATGATGCCGAGGAGCACTCCCAGTCCCGCGCGGCGGATCACCGCGGTGCCCTCACCGAGGATGTCGATCGGGGTGTCGCCGGTGATTCTGTCGATGTTGTCGGCGTAGTACTCCGTGATGTCGGCGGCGAAGTCGACCTCACCGAGCGCGGCTTCGAGGGGCTTGCCCATCTCGCGCACGATGATCGCGGCGAGGTCGTCGCGACGTTCACGGTGCAGCTGAGCGACGCGGCGCAGACCCTCGGCGCGCTCGGCGGGCGCGGTCCGCGACCAGACGCGGAACCCGTCGTGGGCCGAGGCGATCGCGGCTTCCACTCCGGCGTCGGACAGGGTGTCGTACTCGGCGAGGGTCTCGCCCGTGGCCGGGTTGACGACGGCGTAATCGCTCATGGGTGTCGGTCCGTTTCTGTCGTGGTGGGTGGTCGGTCAGGGTCGTGCGGCGGCGCGGCGACCGCGGCGAGCGCTGGCGGGAGCGTCGATCGAGAGGGTCTCGCCCCGGAAGAAGGCCGGGCGGCGCACACGCTGCCAGACCATGATCGCGACTCCCAGCAGGATGATCGTCATCCCGAGGATGAAGACGAGTCCCACGCCGCCGATCTCGGAACCGCTGCCGTACTCGGGGTTCATGCTGTCGATCAGGGTCGTGACGAAGATCACCGCGAGGATGACCCCGCCCACGAGGGGGAACAGCAGCGTGAAGAAGACGTTGCGCACCGAGTCGAACCATTGCTTGCGGAAGTACCAGACGCACGCGAACGCGGTGAGCCCGTAGTAGAAGCAGATCATGATGCCGAGAGTGAGGATCGTGTCGCTGAGCACGTTCACGCTCACCACCCGCATGACGGCGTAGAACCCCGCGGCGACGACGGCCGAGACGATCGTGGCGTACCCCGGGGTGAAGAAGCGCGGGCTGACCTTCGCAAACCGCTCGGGCAGGGCGCCGTAGTGCCCCATCGCAAGGAGCGTGCGGGCCGGGCCGACGAAGGTGGACTGCAGCGACGATGCCGAGCTGGTCAGCACCGCGAGCGACACGAACGCCGCGAAGGGACCCAGGATGGGGCCGGCGAGCGCGAAGAAGGCGTTGTCCTGGATGTCGGGGTTGCCGAGTCCGAACTCCCCGTCGCCGATCCCGGCGAACATGATCATCGACACCGCGAGCAGCAGGTACAGCGAGACGATCGTGATGACGGTGATGGTGGCCGCGCGGCCGGGCGTCTTCTCGGGGTCCTTCGTCTCCTCGTTCATGGTGAGCGTCACGTCCCACCCCCAGAAGATGAAGATCGACAGCGACACCCCGGCCGCGAAGGCGCTGAACGACGACACCGCGAACGGGTTGAACCACTCCCACGAGAACGGCGTGGCGTCGAAGGCGTTGCCCTGCACCGCGTGGGTGATCGCCACCACCGCGAAGACGACGAGCACGAGGACCTGGAAGGTCACGAGGACATACTGCAGCTTCTGCGTGGTCTGCATGTCGCGGTACGACACCACGGTGGCTCCGAGCACGAACAGCAGGCACACGACGATGTTGATGCCGAGGTTCGAGGCGAGGTCGGCGATGCCGGGCTGACCGGTGAGTTGAGAGATCAGCAGGAACAGGAAGTCGACGGCGATGCCCGCGAGGTTCGACAGCACGATGATCGTGGCGGCGATCAGTCCCCACCCCGCCATCCAGCCGATCCACGGCCCGAAGGCCCGCGAGGCCCAGGTGAAGGACGTGCCGGAGTCCGGCATCCGGTTGTTCAGTTCGCGGTAGCCGAAGGCGACCAGCAGCATCGGGATGAAGCCGACGAGGATGATGGCCGGCACCTGGACGCCCACCGCACCCACGGTCGGACCGATCGCGGCGGTGAACGTGTACGCGGGAGCGATGCACGAGATGCCGATGACGACGGCGCCGATGAGGCCGATCGTGCCGGCGCTCAGGCCCTTCTTCGACAGACCGCCGGCCTCACTGCCGGTGGCGGGTGCGGGTGCGGTCATGGCCGCGGTCCTTCCTGGACGGGAGCGTCGGCACGGCTTCGTGGCACGACGACGAGAGGAACGGGGAGTTCGTGCAGCATCTTCGCCGCGGTCGAACCGAGGAAGAGGCGTCGCGGCTGGGCGAGCCGGCTGGAGCCGACGATCGCGAGCTCGGCGGGATCCCACGCGAGATCGCGCACGGCCTCTTCGATGCTGTCTCCGTCGGCGACGACGACCTCGGCGGCGACGTCGGCGGGAAGCTCGGCGCGAGCCTGCGCCAGCACCTCCTCGGAGTGCGCGGCACCCGCGATGCGGATCGCTCCCGTCTCGAGCCCCGCGGGCAGGTCGACCGTCACGAGCGAGAGAAGACGGAGGGGAACGGATGCCGCCGCCGCGAGCAGCACGCTCTCGTCGCGCAGCACGTCGGCTCCGGGCCGGCTGCCGATCGCGGCCGTGACCCGGCTGATGCCGAGCGCCGGGTCGATGAGGCGAGACCCCTCGGGCGCGAGGACGACGGGGACGTCGGAGGAGTGCAGCAGTTCCGACGCGACGGTCCCGAGACGGTGGCGACCGCGGAGTCCCCCGTTCGCGGCGCCGACCACGATGTAGCCCGCACCGATCTCGTCGGCGAAGGCCACGAGACCCTCGGCGAACGAGTCGGCGTGACGGATGCGGGTGCGGTGGGGCACGGCATCCGGAATCCGACGCGCCGCGTCGTTCAACCAGCTCTCGGCCTGCTCGCGGATGTGGCGGGTGTAGGCCGCGTCCGGCGGGGTGATGACGCTGCGGGCGTCGCCGGGCAGGACCAGCGCGATCTTGAGCGGTGCCCCGATCGCGCGGGCGAGGCGGATGCCGAGGGCGAGGGCATCGGCCCCGGTGTCGGTCGCGGTGTACCCGACGACGACCGCGGCGTTCATCCGCGCGCTCGGTCGAGGATCTCGTCGGCGGCGCGGTGTCCCTGGCGGATCGCGCCGTCGACGTGCTGGTAACCGGCTCCGGCCATGTCGCTGCAGGCGAGGTGGATCGGGCCGACGGGCTCGCGCAGGTCGGCGCCGTACCGGTGGAGGCCGCCCATGTCGAAGCTCGCGGCGTACGCACCGCGGGTCCACTCCTCGGTACCCCAGTCGCTCTCGTAGTAGACGATCGGGTTCTTGGCCTCGGGCCCGTAGTAATGCGAGAGCGACTCGAGGATCTTCTCCTTGCGTTCCTCGGCGCTCAGACGGAAGAGGTCATCGGCGTTCTGGTCGGAGACGAAGCCCACGAGGGTGCCCCGCTCGTCGCCGTGATTGGTGTTGTCGTACGCCTCGTGCGACAGCTCGTAGGGGCTGAAGGCGGTGCCGGACAGGCCCTTGTCGCGCCAGAACGGCGTCTCGTAGACCGCGTGCACCTTGATGACGAAGCCCATCGAGATGTGCTGGTGCATCTGGTGCTGCAGACGCGGGAGCGGGGGCTCGAACGAGATGCGCGAGTACAGGACGGGGGCGAGCGCCAGGACGGCGAAGCGCGCACGGACGGTGATCCCGTCGGCGATCGCCGTGACGCCGGCGGATGAGGACTTCGCCGCTTCGACGCGCGCGGTCAGGGCGCGAAGGTCGTCGACGCGCCGACCGGTCGCCGTGTCCGCGGGACGATCCGGCGTGGCGGCTTCGGCGCCCCAGATGAGCCGGCGCACCGGCTGGTTCAGGAAGACGTCGTCGCCCAGGCGTTCGGCGAGCAGCTCGGGCACCTGCTGGAGGCCTCCCGCGACGCGCTTGTCGAGGATGAAGTCGGCGTCGACCAGGTGCGAGTACGAGCCCGCGGACGAAGCCATCAGCAGCGACTGCAGGAGCGAAAAGGTGTGCGTCGGCTTGGTCAGCATCGCCGAGCCCGTCGCGAACGCGAGGTTGCGCACGGCTTCGTCGTCGTCGGTCTGCTCGCGGAGCCACGCGTCCCACGAGATCTTGTCCCACTCGGCGGCCTTCGGGTGCGCCCACGGACGGTCCGGGTCGATCTCGGCGACCATGGCATCCAGGCGCGCGGTGATCTCGTCGATGACGCGCTCGGTCTCGGGAGCGACGGGGAACATCTCGCCCGTGAAGCGCTTGGCCACACCGTCCGGACCCACGTAGACGCTGTCGCCCTCGCGGTAGCGGCTGTAGGTCTCGAGCCCGAGGTCGGCGACCGTGTCGATGAGCGCCGTCTGATCGGGCGAGACCCACTGGCCGCCCAGCTCGAGCATCGCGCCGTCGATCACGTCGGTCCACAGGCGCCCGCCCACACGGTCACGTGCTTCGAGGACCGCGACCGAGAGGCCGGCCTTGCGCAGGTCGTTCGCGGCGGTGAGGCCGGCAGCACCGGCTCCGATGACGACCACGTCACGGGTGATCTCGTCCATGAGCTCTTCTCTCTTCTCGTTCACGTCTGTGTGTTGCACCGGCGGCGGCCGGAAGGGCC